>CALQRR010000010.1 GCA_943333015.1 Chitinophaga pinensis
GATTGAAAAAGCAGCACCGTAATACGCGACAGTGCTGCTTTTGTGTACGATCAATTCCACAATTCCGTAGGCAGAAATTACTCCTGCGAGAACTTCACAGAGCGTAAGGAGAATAAACATGATGGGCACCAGCGCACTGAGAAATGTGTTGGCGAAATGTCCGACAAGCCAAGAAAGTGTTTCCTTGAAATTGAACACTTTATCGAATCCTGATTGCAGAAATAGTATAGCGAAAAAACAAGCGAAAGCTATTCTGGCCAGGCTCAATGCCTGAGGTGCGTTGATGTAGATTTGCTCCATACTCAAGGTAATTGGTTCTGAGTGAACCAATATAGCCTGAGCAGGCATCAACAGAAAAAAAAACACATAGAATTCAAGCGAACGAATCGTAAAATACTGAAAATCAAACGCCTAAAATCGAATCAGAATTTCTGAAAGCCTTCAATCTGTGTGGATAGCGCTTGGAGTGTATTCAGATCGGTGAGTTCTTTATCTTCATTTACCAAATTGAAAATCTGAGAAATAGGTTGTTTCATCGAGTAAACTTCCGCCTGGAGATAATGAAGAACATCTGTCAAATGATCCATGCCACGCAGGTTTCCGGCTCTTCCTGAAGCAACGCCCACCAGTGCAAAACGCTTCCCTTTGAAAATTGCAGGATCGCAGCAATCAATGAGCAACTTCAATATTCCGGGAATGCTGCCATTGTATTCGGGAGAGATAATCACAATTTTATCAGATCCTTCAAAAATGGAGTGCCCGTATGTGCGCATGGCATTTTCCCCTTTCCGGTAAATCGCGTCTGTTATAGATTCTGCCGGAATATCTTCCAAATAAACAACCCGAACAGGATACCCTTTTGCATCCATCAGACTAGCATATTTATCGGTCACCTGACGGGTCATACTTCTGAGTCGGTTGGTGGCGGAAAGGATCGTTGTCATACTGCGTTATTCGGTGTAAATTGATCAGGAAAATTTCTTCCAGATGAACGTAACATATTTTGGCCATTCTTGTTTTCAAATCGAGCTTGGCGGCGCAAATATACTATTCGATCCGTTTATTCGCCCGAATCCGTTGGCCGCTCAGATGGATGTCGAAAAAATCTTGCCTGATTATCTCCTGATCACGCATGGCCATAATGATCACCTTGCTGATGCAGAAGAAATTGCTCACAACAGCAGCGCCTTCATTGTTGCAAACTGGGAAATCTGTACCTGGTTTTCGGAGCGCGGACTAAACCTCACCCATCCGATGAATTGCGGCGGTACGTTTCAAACACCGTTTGGATCAATCACCATGACGCAGGCGGTTCATTCGAGCAGTCTGCCTGATGGAAGCTATGGCGGAAATCCCACCGGTTATGTGATTCATGCCGGAGATCGATGCTTGAATTATGCCGGCGATACCGATCTTTTTTCCGACATGCAGCTGATCGCCAAACGTCATCAACCGGAAGTAGCGTTCTTACCCCTTGGCGATACGTTTACCATGGATGTCATTTCGGCCTGTGAGGCGGCCATTTTCCTAAATGTGAAACGCGTCATCGGCATGCATTACGACACGTTTGCAAGCATCAAAATTGATCATCAGGCAGCCATCACGCATTTTGCAAACAACGGTATTGAACTTCTTCTGATGGACATTGGTGAAACACGCACACTGTGATCAGTGTCGGATATAGTAATACAGTAGTTTCACATACTCATTGTTCACTACAATAAGTCCGTCCTCGGTTCCCCACCAAAGATCTTCTGAATAAGCAGTGTGCGGACATCCGCGCAACACCAGCTCAATTCCAGCATCCTGATAGTGTTTGCGAAATGCGAAATTGATGCGACGGGTATGGAATTTATCCGAAACAACCATGATTTTTTTCAGGCCTCTGGCTTTGCAGTAAACCAAAATGGCATCGCTTTCTTCACGGGTGCTGGTTCCAATGTGCAGTGCTTCAATATGCTCATCCGGAATGCCTGCGTCGAGCAAAGCCAAGCGGCTCAGATCAGCTTCATCGGTACTGTCGCCCACACACAATAAAATACGTTGAATCGATTCTCCTGTACAGATAATCCGGGGAGCAAATCCAGCTTTATACAAACGGGCGGCTTCAAGCGAACGGTCGTTGGGATTTCCACTCAAGACAAAAATGGCATCACACAGTGCCAGAGAATCTTCCTTTACCAAAAAATGACCTGCGGCCCGCATCAGTGGACGGCGGGCAACATAAACCACAGTGATACACAGCAGAAAAATTCCGACAAGGATCAGAAATCGCCGGAGTTTGGGATGATTTTGCATCTAACGAACCTACACTATTTTAGAGAAAATACGACTGTTCAGAAACCTGTTTATCGTTTCACATACCAAAAACAGGCTAACGCGCGTTTTGTCGTACTTTCGCCTTCATTCAAATGTGCATGATCCGATATCTCCTCTCCCTTCTGCTCATTGCAGGAATCTCCTATACAGCTGCTGCTCAAACACCTAAGCGGAAAGTTATCCAGTTTTCAGGTGTAATCGTAAGTGGTGATAGCTTGCAGCCTGTTCCCTACACCAACATCATGACGAAAGGGACCTTCCGGGGAACCGTGAGTGATTATTACGGATTCTTTTCTTTTGTCGCACAGGAAAACGATACGGTTGAATTTACCAGCATCGGCTACCGGAAAGCCACGTATGTCATTCCACAGAATTTACCGGAGTCGCGTTATTCCATCATTCAGGTGCTCAACCGCGATACCATTGAACTTGCCACAACAGTGATTTACGCTTGGCCTACACGTGAACAGATTTATGAGTATTTCCTCTCCGCACCGGTTCCGGATGATGATGTAGAACGTGCACGTAAAAATCTCGCTCAGGAAAAAATTACCGATATGGCCATCAATATGCCGATGGATGCCTCGTTGAATTACCGAAATTCGATGCAGAATTACAACACTCGCCTATACACGGCTGGACAAATCCCCATGAACAACCTACTCAACCCAATTGCTTGGGCCAAGTTTGTGGAAGCCTGGAAAAAAGGCGATTTCAAAAAGAAAAGCAACTAAGCCGTTCGTGTGATTCAAACAGATTCTACTTCTGCATTTCCGACCATCATGCTGCGACTGCTCCCCTTTTTCTTGTTGTGTATTTCCTTTGGCTCATTTGCACAAACAGCAACCATTACAGGACGCGTTACAGGTGAGCAAGGAAATTTACTAGCAGGTGTTGCCATTTTTAGAACTGGAGATCTAGGCAACGCGGTCACTTCGGATGCCGAAGGGCGTTTTAAAATGACTGTTCCGGCTGATCAGCAAATGTATCTGGTGTTTTATTTTACCGGATTTGAAACCGATACGATGGCGCTCCGGTTGAAACCCAACGAGCAACGTTTTATAGATCGGTATCTGAGTAAAAAGATTCAGGATATATCTGAGTTTGAAGTCATTTCCAAAGGCGACCGCGAAAGTGGTTTGCAACGATTGGATCCATTAATTGTGAATACGTTGACGGGTCCGGGTGATGCCATCTCGATGACGTTAAAAACCTTGCCGGGGGTGTATTCCAACAACGAATTGAGTTCCCAGTATTCGGTTCGGGGAGGGAATTACGATGAGAATTTGGTGTATGTAAATGATGTGGAGATTTACCGTCCTTTTTTGGTTCGGGCAGGTCAGCAGGAAGGACTCAGTTTTGCGAATCCGGCGATGGTTGAGAATCTGCGTTTTTCTGCAGGAGGATTTGAAGCCAAGTATGGCGATAAAATGTCCTCCGTGCTCGACATCACCTATAAACGCCCAAAGAAATTTGGTGGATCAGCTTCGGCAAGTGTGCTGGGAGGAAATCTGCAACTCGAAGGGGCAACTAAAAACTACCGGCTTTCCGGAATGATTGGCGCACGGTACCGCACCACCCAATATTTGCTCAACAGCCTCGATGTGCAAGGCCAGTATCGTCCGGCATTTACCGATATCCAAGGTTACTTGCTTTTTAACATCAGCGATGAATGGGACATCGACTTTTTGACCAATTATGCGGTGAATAATTACCGTGTTTTTCCCCAAACGCAATCCACCGAATTCGGCACCATCAATCAGGCATTGCAACTCAAGATTTATTTCGATGGAAAAGATCAGAGTCGTTTTGCCACCACGATGGGAGCGGTAACAACCACCTGGAAACCTACCCGAAAAATCAAACTAAAACTGATTGCATCGGCCTTTAATTCAGATGAGTCGGAGAAATCAGATGTTTCTGGAGAATACTACATCAATGAACTAGAGCGCGATTTGGGCAGTCAGGATTTTGGTGATGTCGCCTTTAACCGTGGCATTGGAGCGTATCAAACCTTTATTCGCAACCAGCTGCAGTACACAGTGGCCAATGTGGAGCACAAAGGCTATTACGAAACGGGCGCTCATTACCTGCAATGGGGCGCACGTGTTCAACAGGAAATGATCACCGACAATCTCAAAGAATGGCGCATGGTCGATTCTGCTGGATTTTCAATGCCGCTTTTACCCAACGACGAAATCATTCTCGATTCGTATGTGAAGAGTTCCGCTACACTCAATTCCATGCGGTATCAGGGATATATTCAGGACAATTACCACTGGCGTTCTGACTCCGTCGATTTTGCTATTACCGGCGGGTTACGCACCAATCATTGGACGGTAAACAATCAAACATTGGTGAGCCCGCGGGTGGTTTTTTCGTTTAGTCCGCTGAGTTGGAAACGCGACATTACCTTTCGCATGGCTGCCGGACATTATGCGCAACCACCGTTTTACCGCGAATTGCGTGGCTTTGACGGATCACTCAATCGAAATCTGAAAGCACAGGAAAGCTGGCATTTTATTTCTGGTGCCGATTTTACCTTCAAAGCCTGGGGCCGTCCGTTTGGCTTTTATGCCGAAGGCTACTACAAAGTCCTAAAGAACCTCGTGCCGTATGAGATTGACAATGTGCGGGTGCGTTATTATGCCGACAATATCAGTGATGGATATGCTACCGGTATTGACATGAAAGTGAATGGTGAATTTGTGAAAGGCGTGCAAAGTTGGGCCAGCATGAGCATCATGAAAACGCAGGAAGATCTCCGAAACGATTTCTACTACATCCGCTACAATAGTGAAGGAAAAGAAATCGTTCCCGGACTTACCACCAACAAAGTAGCGGTCGATTCTCAACGCGTTGAACCGGGTTATATCCCCCGCCCGACCGACCAGCGATTTAATTTCAGCTTGTTTTTCCAGGATTATCTTCCAAAAAACGAAAGCATTTCGATGCAAATTACCTTGGTGTTTGGCTCTCGTCTTCCATTGGGACCGCCCGATTTCAACCGTTACCGCGATACGCTCCGCATTCCACCTTACCGTCGGGTCGACATCGGTATTTCCAAGCAGTTTATTCGTGCCGGGAAACCACTTCCCAAGACTTCGCCATTCCATAATTTAAAAACGTTAACCCTGAGTCTTGAGGTGTTTAACCTGCTCGGCGTGAACAATACCGTATCCTATATTTGGATCAAGGACGTGACCAACCGCACTTACGCCATCCCGAATTACTTGACCAACCGATTATTAAACGTGCGCTTGCAAGCCAGTTTTTAGATTTTCTTTTCCTAGTCAATTGTATTGATGAACAAAGCCCTGTTGTATTATTTGCTCATCAGTTTTGGTGTCTGCTGGATTGGAGCTGGTTTTATTCCGCTTTTCGATATTGGATATAATTCATTTGCATCGACCGCTATCGTTGCACTTATTTGCATGCCTGCGCCTGCTTTGGCTGCCTGGATTGTTCAGGTATTTATACTCAAACGTCCATTTGCCGAATTGCAATTAACCTGGAAACAAGCAGACCAAAAGCAGCTGTACCTTTTACCTGTCTGGCTGTTTGTCTTTCTGCTGGCTACTGTTGGTTGGATTTATTTACTGGGAAATGTCTTTCAGATAGAAGTTTTTGGGCTGGTCGACTTTAGCAGAGATGGCTTGCTCCTCAAACTCGAAGAAGTCACTCAAGGCAAAACAGATCTCAGCACGGTTGGAATTCCTTCACCTTGGATTGTATTTGCACTCATCTGTTTTGCAGCTATTCTCACTGGATCTTCCATCAATCTGATTTTTACCTTGGGAGAAGAAATCGGTTGGCGCGGTTTCTTGTTCAAGCAATTCGAACATTTTAGTCCGGCAAAACGCAGCATGATCACCGGAACTATTTGGGGAATCTGGCATGCACCACTCATTGTGCTCGGGCTCAATTATCCCGATCATCCGTATCTCGGAATTGGAATGATGGTCGTGTTTTGCGTGGCCCTTTCGTTTCCCATGGATTTTCTGCGACGCTCCACCAACACCATTTTAGGGCCGGGAGCATTTCACGGAATGATCAATGCCAGTGCCGCAGGAACCATGCTTTTTATCTGGAATGGTGATTCACTCATTGCCTCCATTGCTGGACTGAGTGGAGCATTGGCTGCTTTTTCACTGCTTGGAATACAGTATTTACTGACGAAAATCATACACAGATAATGCACCTTTCGTAGTACATTTGCGGCAATGAAAATCACCGCAACATTTCTGCTTCTCCTGCTTACTTCTGTAAGCCTTTCCGCTCAGGAATCTCATCTTCAGAACATCCGCCAACTCACCTTTGGTGGCGACAATGCGGAAGCCTATTTCAGTTTCGACAATAGTAAACTCACGCTGCAAATAACGAATCCGAAACAGGGAATTCCCTGCGATCAGATTTACATGATCGATTTGATGAATCAGGACAAGATCGTTCCCCAGCGCATCAGCACAGGAAAAGGACGCACCACGTGTTCTTACTTTATGCCGGGCGACAAAACCATTCTTTACGCGTCCACGCATGCCGCTGCCGACAGTTGTCCTCCACCACCGGCACCTCGGAAAGACGGAAAGTACCTCTGGCCTTTGTATGCGTCGTTCGATATTTATGTTGCCGATCTTACTGGAAAAATCGTCAAACAACTCACCGATGCTCCCGGATACGATGCAGAAGCAACGGTTTCGCCCGATGGAAAAAAGATTGTCTTCACCTCCGACCGTTCCGGTGATTTGGAGTTATACATCATGGATATTGATGGGAAAAATCTGAAACAACTTACCTCCGGATTGGGATACGATGGCGGTGCGTTCTTTTCACCCGACAGTAAAAAACTGGTGTACCGTGCTTCCCGCCCTACCTTGCCCGAAGAAGTGGCTAGCTACAAGCAACTACTATCGGAAGGACTCGTAGCCCCAACCAACATGGAAATCTATACCTGCAATATTGACGGTACAGAACAAAAGCAACTCACCCATTTAGGAAAAGCCAATTGGGCACCGTTCTTTCATCCATCGGGCAAGAAAATTATTTTCTCTTCCAATCACGCTTCCACCAAAGGCTACGATTTTAACCTGTTCATGGTCAATCTCGACGGATCCGGATTGGAACAAATCACCAACATTAGCAACTTTAACGCATTTCCGATGTTTTCTCCGGATGGGAAGAAACTCGTCTTCTCTTCTAACCGCGACAATGGTGGAACACGCGATACCAATGTGTTCATTGCCGATTGGAAAGACTAATTCAAATTTATATCAGCATCTCATGTTTCGTTCCGCTCTGATTGTATGTATTTTTTGTGTTTCCTCACTTGGAGCGCAAAATTGGTTTGCTCCCAAAATAATTCAACAGCACATTGCGGTTTTGGCTTCTGATTCGCTGCGCGGACGAGGCACCGGAACGGCTGATGAGCGCAAAGCGGCCGATTATGTGATTGCACAATGGAAAGCAGCTGGCATTTCTCCAAAAGGCGAAAACGGTAGCTGGTTTCAGGAATTCGATTTCAATGCGGGCATGCATGGCAAGGGCGGTCGTACCGGGAAAGCCAATAATGTGATTGGTTTTTTAGATAACAAAGCTGCCACAACCATCATCATTGGTGCACACATGGATCATTTGGGTGACGGTTCTGATGGTCATTCATTGGATGCACATGCAAAGGGACAAATACACAATGGAGCCGATGACAATGCATCTGGAACAACTGGTGTGATTGAGCTGGCGCGTTTTTATGCGCAGAATAAGGAAACTGAAAAATTCAACTTCCTGTTTATTTGTTTTTCGGGGGAAGAATTGGGCTTATTAGGTTCTGAATATTTTGCGAATCATCCAACCATCGATCTCACGCACGTCAATTGCATGATCAATATGGATATGATCGGTCGTTTAAAAGCCGACAAGCCCGTGCTGGAAGTTTCGGGTGTTGGTACTGCTGCGGAATGGATGACGTTAGTGAAATCGTTTTCATCCGCGGTGATGGAAATCAAAACCGATTCAGCTGGCCTCGGCCCTTCTGATCACACTTCGTTTTACAACAAACAAATCCCGGTATTGCATTTCTTTACCGGAACACATTCCGATTACCACAAGCCATCAGACGATATTGAAAAAATTAATGCACAAGGCGAAGAAGCGGTGCTGATGGTCATTGCCGGTGTTATAGCCAAACTGCCCACCGACCGTCAACTGGCATTTCTCAAAACCCGCAACCCGTCCATGGGAAGCAGTGCCTCATTTAAAGTGACGTTGGGAATTATGCCTTCATACGCCGAAGATGCGGATGGCTTGAAAGCCGAAGCCATTTTGGATGATAAGCCTGCTTTCAAAGCAGGAATGAAAGATGGCGATGTGATAAAAAGTATTGGAGAATATCCCGTAACCGGCATTCAAACATACATGGAGGCGCTCGGTAAATTCAGCAAAGGCAACAAAACCAAAGTCACCATTTTACGTGGCAAAGAAACGCTGGTGCTTGACGTGGTGTTTTAATTCCTCTACTTCATAGGTTTCCCAAAAGCAGATTCATCGTTTGAGGTAATAAATCTGTGGCGTTTTATTTGTCCAGTGATTTCCTACACACATATACTGTAACAAAGCGTTCGTTTCCGATTCGAGTATTATTATATCCAACACATTCCACAATGATCTCCCCGATTGATCGAATGATCCAACTGGTTAGAATGCCTTTACGGAGAGTTGTTTCTTCAACCTTAACTGGTATGATCCAGAACAATGACCCACCGCTGGTCGATGTATTTAAAAATCAAACTGTACCAGCCGCCCTGTTCAGCCGTTTCCGTAACAACGCGCCAGGAACCTGTTACCAAAGCAGCATCTTCGGCCAATAATTCAATCTTCAGTTTATCGAAGGTGAGCAAACCCATCAAGGCCTGATTCCCGTATGACTTGCGGTAGTTTTCCAACACGGGCTTCCAGCCATAGGTGATGCCTTTTTTTCCAATAAAACGCAGGCTATCGTTGTTCCAATAACCTTGCATAAACGCTTCTAAGTTACCGTGATTCCAATCGGCTGCTTGTTGTTCCATCACCTTGCGGATGGCTGTTTGTTGCTCCGACTGTGCGGAAATCCCCAAGGGTAAAAAAAGGATCAGAAAAAAAATACGGTTCATCGTTTAAAAGGCTTGGTAGGTTGAAACGAAGGTCGGACTTTTGCCGCTATAATGACACACCAAGAATTTTCGGGAACCGCCGCTTTAAAGGTAAAACCCTTCCGAAATTTTATAGCAGCCCGTTTCTTTCTCACCATGGCCATCCAAATGCAGGCGGTGGCGGTTGGCTGGCAGGTATATCAAATCACCAAAGATCCGTTTGCATTAGGGATCATTGGAATCTCCGAGGCTATTCCGTTTATCTCGCTCGTGTTGTTTTCGGGCTATTGGGCGGATATTTACCGAAGAAAAACAATCATCCTACGTTCGGTCGGACTCTTTTCGCTTTGCTCGGCATTGCTGCTGTTCTTCGCCCTAGAACCATCCCTCCTGCCTGCCGAAAATCCTCAATGGCTCTTTTACATCGTCATTGGAATCACCGGTGTGGCGCGTGCATTGGCGGGGCCGTCTATACAATCTACATTGCCGCAATTATTTAAACGCGATTTATACGCCAACGGTGCCGCATGGAACAGTGCTGTTTGGCAAATTGCCTCGGTTTCCGGTCCGGCTATTGGTGGAATCATCTACGGATTTTACGGAAAAGAAATTACCTACGCGGTGGTCATGGCATTGGTGCTTTTATCTCTGATATTCTTTGGCCGATTGCCCGATTTCCCACCCTCCAACACAGCCAAAGAAGGTGTTATCACCAGCCTCAAAAAAGGTTTGCACTTCGTTTACAAACAAAAAATTGTCCTCAGCGCACTAACACTCGACCTGTTTGCGGTACTCTTTGGCGGTGCCGTTTCTATGTTGCCTGTTTTTGCCGATCAGATTTTACACACCGGCGCGCAAGGATTAGGGATCCTGCGCGCAGCTCCTTCCGTTGGTGCTGTCATCACCTCGATTTACATCACCCGCCATGCACCCATGCGTCATTCAGGAAAAATCCTGCTTACGTTTGTCGCCCTCTTTGGCATTTCCATGATTGGCTTTGCCCTGTCGGAACTCTTCTGGCTGTCCTTTTTCATTCTGCTTTTAAGCGGCGCCTTTGATGCCGTAAGTGTGCTCATCCGCTCCACCATCATGCAACTCTTCACCCCCGACGATATGCGCGGTCGTGTTTCATCAGTCAACAGCGTTTTCATCGGTTCCTCCAACGAACTCGGCGCCTTCGAATCGGGCTTAGCTGCCAAAGCATTCGGATTGGTCAATTCCGTCATCCTCGGCGGCTGCATGACAATCCTGATCACCTTATCCATGTCTCGCCTCGCCCCAAAACTGCGTAGACTTCAGCTCCAGAATCACATTCAGCATCCCCCGACTTAAGTCCGGGGATACTGCCATAAGACAATGTTCCTCAAACCTGAAGGGAGCACAGAAAGAAAAAAGCATTTAGTTACCCAAAGCCCCCCCGGACTTAAGTCCGGGGACACGGGCGTGTGACAATGTTCTTAAAACCTAAACCCAACGCATCACCGGACTTAAGTCCGGTGATACTTCCTATCTTTGCCCCATGAGCACCTCATTCACCGAAGAAAATTACCTGAAAGCCATCTTCAAGCTTTCCGGACAAACGGAGGGGAATGTGAGCACCAATGCCATCGCGGAAGTATTGCAAACAAAGGCTTCTTCGGTGACCGACATGGTGAAAAAACTCGGAGAGAAAAATCTCGTCAACCATACCCGTTATCAAGGCGTTCAGCTCACCGAATCGGGGCGTACTTGTGCACTCGACATTGTCCGCAAGCACCGTCTGTGGGAAGTCTTTCTGGTGGAGCAGCTCGGATTGGGGTGGGAAGAAGTACACGACATTGCCGAACAGCTCGAACATACCAGTTCACCTAAATTGTACGAATACCTCGACCGATATCTCAACTACCCGCGTTTCGATCCACATGGCGATCCAATTCCCGATAAAAGCGGAAAGATGGAACGCCGTTCACAGGTGAGTTTGCTCGATGTGGAAGCCGGTGTTGCCAAAGTAGTAGAAGGTGTTACCGATCACCTACCCGATTTCCTCCAATATCTTCAAGCCATTCAGCTCATGCCTGGTTCCAGTGTTACCGTTACACGCCGGTTTGGCTTTGATGGTTCTGCCGGAATCCGCATTGGCGATAGCAGCGAAGTCATCATTTCACGCCATGTGGCTGCCAACATTCTTGTAAAATCCTGATCCATGGCACAACCTACCAAGCAGGTCACCCAGCTAAACATCAAGAACCGCAAGGCTTCTTTCGAATATCAGTTGCTCATGCAACTCACCGCCGGCATCATGCTCACCGGAACCGAGATCAAATCGATTCGTGCAGGAAAGGCCAATATTGCTGATGCGTATTGCACATTTGTGAAAGAGGAATTGTATGTGCGTAACCTGCACATTCAGGAATATGAAATGGGCAATATGTTTAACCACGAGCCCAAACGCGACCGCAAACTGCTACTCAATAAAACAGAGTTATCCAAGCTGCGCGGTAAAATGAAAGACAAAGGATTCACCATTATTCCGCTCCAGATGTTCCTGAGCGAAAGCGGTTTTGCCAAACTCGATATTGCCTTGGCACGAGGAAAAAAGCTTTACGACAAACGGGAATCACTCAAAGACAAGGACGTCAAACGCAACCTGGCACGACAAGACGCCGAGTAAATTTAATTGCGCTTTTCCAACAAAGGTACAAACCGAAATTCGCCATGTTCTTCGGATACAATGGAGCCATCGGCTTGTTTGTCGAGCACATGCATCACCTGTTTTCCATCCTGTCCAACGGGAATCACTAGTCGTCCGCCGGGTTTAAGCTGTGAAATCAAAGCTTCCGTAATAAACGGAGCTCCTGCGGTGACTAAAATTTTATCGAATGGAGCATAGGCCGGTTGCCCCAGATAGCCATCGCCAAAAAACAACTTAGCCGAAATATTCATCAGCTCCAAATGCTTTTTGGTGCGCACAAACAAAGCATGCTGACGTTCAATGCTAAAAATTTTCACTCCAAACTGGGCCAGCACGGCTGTTTGATAACCACTACCGGTTCCTATTTCAAGAATTTTCTCCCCGTTTTTCAATCCCAGCAACTGCGTTTGAAAAGCAACCGTTGAAGGATGCGAAATGGTTTGACCTGCTCCAATCTGAAACGCAATGTCCTCATACGCTTTCTCCACAAAAGCTAAATCCTGAAAAAACTGATGCCGTGGCACCGCCCGAATCGCATCCAGAACCGACTCACTCACAATGCCTTTGGCACGCAGCTCATCCACCAAGCGGTTTCGTAATCCTTTATGTCTGTATGAATCAGGTATCAGCATCCGTCGTTCTCCTCCCAAAACACGAAAATACTCGTAGTTGAGAGAGTATTGTTTTTTTTGACACGCGTTTCTTCCACAAACGAATGTTCATTTTTTTCCGTCATTATCTTGTGCTTTCAGGGCTCGAGATTCCGATGGTTCAGTCAAAATGCGCTAGGTTTGCGCAAAATTGATGAGTATGCTTAAGATAGGCGTAGTCGGTGCCGGACATCTCGGTAAAATACATCTGAAACTGATCAAGGAAATTGACTCCTATCACCTGGCTGGTTTCTATGATGCCGATTCTGAAAATGCAGCCCAGGTTGCCAAGGATCTTGAGATTCATGCC
>CALQRR010000011.1 GCA_943333015.1 Chitinophaga pinensis
TAATGTCAGGCTAGATGGATTATCAAAGCAAGTTCAAACGCTTTCCGGTGATACTACAACCATGGGGTTGACTTATCGTCGTCTTACTTCTTCTTACGACCGTCTCAACAAAACCTACGATCAGTTGCTCGAAAATAATTCGCAACTCATGAAGGGGAAGGATGATGACAACCGCAAGTTGATGGGGCAATATCAACTTACTCAGGAAGAACTTCAGAAAAAAGAAGACCGCTTGCGTGATGCCGAGGCCGCTTTGGATAAACGAAAAGAAGAAGTAGACAAGCTCAGTGCTGACATGCGTATTTATGAAGAAGAGCTGAATAACAAAGAAAAACGGGTGGCTGAATTAGAATCTGTCCTTGCCCGCAAAGATTCAACCGTTACAGCTTTACGTGAAAAAGTATCAGCAGCATTATTGGGTTTTCAAGATAATGGTCTGACCGTTTCCACTAAAAACGGAAAGGTGTATGTCTCCTTGGAAGAACGTCTCTTATTCGAATCGGGTAGCACGGTTGTGGATTCAAAAGGAGTGGATGCCCTTAAAAAACTGGCCCAAGTGCTCGAGCGCGAAACAGATATCAATGTATTGATCGAAGGACACACGGATAATGTTCCAATCAAAAGTGCGACAATCAAAGACAACTGGGATTTGAGTGTATTGCGCGCCACTTCTATCATCCGGATCATTACATCCAATTCCAAAGTAGATCAACGTACATTGACAGCCGCTGGTCGTGGAGAATATTTTCCAATCGATAAGGCCAATACTCCAGAAGCTCGTCGTAAAAACCGCCGGACAGAAATCATCCTGTCTCCAAACCTCGATGAACTTTTTAAGATCTTAGAAAGCAACTAATCAGCGTTGCAGGGGCGATAAAGAAGCAAGTCGTCGTTTATTCAGTGTGCGCGATGCCGGAAACCAAGCGGCCAGTGCACCAATGGAAAGCACCGTGGCTGCTATGTAAAAGAGATCCGCTCCTTTCACTAGAACCGGATAGGCATCTTCACCGTTAATCAATACAAGTTGGAATTTCGCTTGCATATACACCACCATCAAGCCCACCACTAATCCGGCAAGCATTCCGATGAGTGAAATGAGCATGCCTTCGGCGAAGAAAATGCCGCGGATGGTTCCCCAATCGGCACCCAAGCTTTGAAGCGTTCGTATATCACGGGATTTGTCAACGATGAGCATGGTTAACGATCCGGTTACATTGAAAATGGCTATTAGAAGAATAAACGCGAGGATCAGAAAGACACCCCATTTTTCTGCATTGATAATCTTGTAGAGCAGTTCATGCTGTTGAAATCTGTTTTTAAGCACAAAGCCAGGGCCTGCCAAAGCTTGAATATCCTCCATGACTTTATCTGGGTCAGCGCCTGGTTTAACCTGAATCTCTAGTGAGGAAAATTCATTTTCTCGATGAAAAAGTGCCCGCGCATAATCAAAGGGTACAAGCACATACCGCATGTCAAATTCAGGCTGAATCTCAAAAATACCTGCAGGCCTTATGCTTCCCGTATAGAATGCTTCAGCGGGATTGAGACTAAAGCTCGCGTTGGCCTTCGGAACAAATATGTCGATGGGCTCACTGAGGTCACCTAAACTAAGCGATAGCGTATAGGCAACACCACTTCCAACCAAAGCTGCAGGGGCATTTCCAAGCCAAAGCTTAAAATCGCCATCCACCATCATCGTATCCAGGCCACTCATTTCCATCAACTCGGGGCCTACACCTTTGATGGTACATACGTATTGTGCGTCGCGGTAGGTGAGCAAGCCGTTTTCTTCAAGCACCGGCATCACACGCGCTACGCCGGCAATCTGCATTACACGTGTTTTGGACAGGTCCTTTTCGGTAAAAAATTTCTGATCACGGGCTTCAATGCGAATGTCGGGATCGAAGCTGTTGTACAAGCTCACCACCCAGTTTTCCAATCCATTAAACGCCGACAATAAAATCACTAGCGCGCAGGTACCAACAAAAATCCCCATCACAGAAATGCCGGAGATGATGTTGATCACATTGGTGCTCTTCCTTGAGAAGAGATAACGCAAAGCGATGAACAGGGGGAAGCGCACCAGATCAGTCGTTTTTCAGCAAACGGTCAATGTTTTCCAAATAGTCCAGGGAGTCATCAATGTGAAATTCTAACTCAGGAACAATGCGCAGTTGGTGACGAACTTTTTCGCCTAAACGTTTCCGAATATCTTTTTTTAACCCATTGATTTGTTCCAGCAGCTCTTTCTGATCGGCCACTTTGAACATACTTAGGTACACTTTTGCGTAGCCCAAATCCGGACTGATGCGTGCTGTAGTGACGGTTATAAATGCTCCGTTGAATAAATTCCGACTCTCTCGGAGGAAAATTTCTGCCATCTCCTTCTGGATCAGGCGGGCAACTTTTTTCTGACGCGTACTTTCCATGTGCTGCAAAGGTAACAAAGCAGCAGGGTTTATTTCTATCTTTGGCCATCTTACATGAAGCTTCTTCCCGGCCCCTATCGTTATATTCGTCCCTACTGGAGTTTTGTAGGTCTTAACATCTTCTTTAACCTTCTAGGGATCATCTTCGGATTGTTCTCCATCACACTTGCTATTCCCTTTCTGGGACTGCTTTTTGGGACCGAACACCAAGTGCTTTCTGAGCCCGAGTTTTCCCTCAGTGCGGGTTGGCTGCAACAATATTTCTATTACCTGATTTCTGATGTGATTGCTTCCACCGGAAAAGAGGCTGCGCTCATGTGGATGTGTCTTACGATGCTGCTCATGTTTTTGCTTAAAAACGTGTTCCGCTACCTGGCCATGTATTTCCTCGCTCCAGTTCGCAATGGGGTTATCATGGATATCCGCAACGCGCTCTACGATAAAATACTAATCCTGCCACTTTCCTACTATTCCAACGAGCGAAAAGGGGACATCATGGCGCGGATGACAAACGATGTTCAGGAAATTGAGTGGTCGGTGATCGGTGCCATCGAAATGATTTTTCGCGATCCGCCAACCATCATCGTGTACTTGCTTACGCTCTTTATTATGAGCCCGCAACTCACACTATTCTCGTTGGTTTTGATTCCGCTTTCGGCGCTCATCATCGGGCGGATTGGAAAAAGCCTCAAACGCACATCTGATAAAGGCATGCAGCGGACGGGTGATTTACTTACCATCATTGAGGAAACTCTTGGCGGATTGAGAATCATTAAGGCCTTTAATGCAGAAGGAACCAGTCGGAGTCGTTTCTTCGGAACCAATCACGAAGTGCGCCGGCTGATGAACCGGATTTATCGGAAAAAAGATCTGGCTTCTCCAGTGAGCGAAGTCTTTGGTGCTTTTGTAATTGTCGCCATCATGTGGTTTGGCGGCCGATCTGTTCTTGCCGGCACCGGCAGCCTCAGTCCGGAGATTTTTATGACATTCATTGTCGTGTTTTCGCAAATTCTTCCACCTGCAAAAGCCATCACACAAGCGTATTACAACCTTCAAAAAGGAAAAGCATCTTCCGAACGGGTAGAGCAAATTCTGCAATCGGAGGTCACTATTGTGGATAAGCAGGATGCGGTCAATCTGCAGGGCTTCAACACTGCAGTAACATACCGGGATGTAACGTTTAGCTATGGCACCGAACCTGTTCTGGAACATATCAACTTCGAACTCACCAAAGGGAAAAGCATTGCATTGGTTGGCCAATCGGGCTCAGGAAAATCAACCCTGGCAGATCTATTACCGCGTTTTTATGATACCACTTCCGGTGCTGTTGAGATTGATGGCGTAGATGTTAAAAACTGCACATTACACAGCGTGCGCAATCTGATGGGCATTGTGAGTCAGGAAAGTATCCTGTTTAACGATACGGTATTTCGGAACATCGCCCTTGGACAGGAGCAGGCAACAGAGGAGGAGGTTATTCGCGCAGCAAAAATTGCCAATGCTCACGACTTTATCATGCAGCTTGAAGATGGGTATTACACCAATATCGGCGATCGCGGACATAAATTATCGGGCGGTCAGCGACAACGTTTGAGTATTGCACGGGCAGTTCTTAAAAATCCTCCTATCCTCATTCTGGACGAAGCAACATCTGCATTGGATACAGAAAGCGAACGTTTGGTTCAAGATGCGTTGAATCGACTAATGGAGCACCGCACCACACTCATCATCGCACACAGGCTTTCCACCATCCAACATGCCGATGAAATCTTAGTTGTTCAACATGGTCAGATTGTTGAACGAGGAACGCATCCTGTACTGCTTGAAAAAAACGGAGCTTACCGGAAATTGTACGATCTGCAATCATTTAAATAATTTATTGGGCTGGAAATCAGTAGGGACGTATAAAATTTTAGAGGATTCGTTATTTCTATTTGCTTTATGTTCTGAATTGTACTAGAATTGCACCCGCAAAAATAAATTCCTTGGTAGCTCAGCTGGTTAGAGCATCTGACTGTTAATCAGAGGGTCACTGGTTCGAGTCCAGTCCGAGGAGCAAAACAATCCAGTTTTAAAGCCACCAGTCCGGTGGCTTTTTTTTTGCCCTTTATTCAAGATTTTCATTGTGACGCGGGATTTTATCTCCCTTGAAAAGATTCAAAGGATTCTCCCAAATCATATCAAAAGCAATGTAATGGGCACTATGAGGTTTATAGGATCCAACAAGGTTGTTCATGTACCCAACGTTATAGATCACAGCCGAACCGGTTGGCTTAAACGAATAGAACAAGCATATGCGACTTTCCCGATATTGATAGTCTGACCACCCAGCTGTTGAACTCGTGTTCTCTTTGGTGATCGAAAACAATGCTTCCGCACTCGTTATAAGGTAATGTTGCTTTTTCTGATCTAAATTGATGGTGAGTTGTGTTCGGATGCGGGTGCGCTGTTGAAACGGTTCATCCAACAAAACAAATTCAGGAGTATAAAAGCTTCGCAAATCTACCCGGAGCGTATTGACGTATCTCAAACGATGTGTTTTGAGAATATAGTTCAGTCGGCCATATAGACGTATTTCCTGCCTCACCGCTGGATTTTTCGATTCAAAGGGAGCTGCTGTTGCGTATTCATTTTGCAAACGGTAGCTTAATGCAGTAGAGTATTGCCAATGCGGATGAAACTGGTTGTAAAACTCTTCATTTATCACAAGGATTCCCTGTTTCTCGAATGGATTCCTGTTGTCGGGATCACTCATCCGGCCTGTCCCAATATAGGTCACCGACTGTTTCTTATTTGCCGAATCCAAGGGTTGTCTAAAGCTGAACGCCATCCACATTGCTGTTTGCGTTTTTCCCAATCCAGGCGGACTGATTTGTGAAAATGTGTTTAGTGTGGTAATAATTCCTAAAATGGTTAATCCGGCCGCTCTGGTCATTCATGTTTGTTTTGGGAAAAATGCAAAATACTCTGAAAGATGTTTGGTTTACATTTTTATAGACTTAATGGAGCCTCTGATTTTTCAGTTTCAGCTGATTTGTAGATTTTTAAAATCATCTGGAATGGAGCCAAGTGGAATCTGTTTTCGGCTCAATGAGGAATGACAATTCGGATAGTCAAATACTGCCCCGAAAACACTAATTTTGCCGCTTAAACCATCTCATAAACGAATGGCACAGTTTGATCTGATCATGCCTAAAATGGGCGAAAGCGTCGCCGAGGCTACAATCATTAAATGGTTGAAACAACCGGGCGATAGTGTAGAACTTGACGAGCCGGTACTTGAAATTGCAACAGATAAAGTCGACTCTGAAATCCCGTCACCTGTTGCTGGAATTCTGGAAAAGATTCTCTTTCAGGAAGGTGAAACTATTTTGGTGAATGCTGTCATTGCACACATCAATACCTCTGCCGATGCAGTTTCTGCGTCAGTAGCTCCAGCAGTTGTGCCTGCAAGCGCTGTCGCAGCTTCTACCTCCGCAGCTCCTGTTACTGCCGAAAGTGAGGAAGATTACCGCTCCGATAGTGGTCGTTTTTATTCTCCATTGGTGCGCAATATCGCCCGTGAAGAGCATATCTCCATGGAAGAACTCGAAGCGCTTGTTGGTTCAGGTAAAGATGGTCGTCTTACTAAAAACGACCTGTTGGCCTATCTCCCTCAACGGAAATCAGGTGCAGCTCCTGTGGCTGCGGCCAAACCTGCGGCTTCTGCTCCAACACCTGCGGCACGTCCTCAAGCTCCAGCGGTATCCGTTTCAGCCGGAGATGAAATCATTGAGATGGACCGCATGCGCAAACTCATCGCCGATCACATGGTGATGTCTAAATCCGTAAGTCCACACGTGACCTCTTTTATTGAAGTCGATATGACCAATATCGTGCAGTGGAGAGAACGCGTTAAAAATACATTTGAAAAGCGTGAAGGTGAAAAAATCACTTACACACCGATCATTATTGAAGCTGTAGCCAAAGCCATCAAGGATTTTCCATTGGTAAATATTTCTGTTGATGGCACCACCATCATCAAACGGAAAAACATCAATATTGGAATGGCAACGGCACTTCCTAGCGGAAATCTGATTGTACCGGTAATCAAAAATGCCGACATGATGAATCTCGTTGGCATAACCAAAAGTGTAAACAGTCTCGCTCAGCGGGCCCGTGCCAATAAACTTAGCCCAGATGATATTTCTGGCGGTACGTTTACGGTAACCAATGTCGGTTCGTTTGGAAATGTCATGGGAACACCCATCATCAATCAACCGCAGGTGGCCATCATGGCTGTTGGTGTTATCAAGAAAAAGCCAGCCGTTTTAGAAACACCGCAGGGAGATGTAATCGCAATCCGTCACATGATGTTCTGCTCTCTTTCTTACGATCACCGGGTGGTTGACGGCTCTCTTGGAGGTAGTTTCCTTCGCCGCATAGGTGATTATCTTGAATCTTTCGATCCCAATACCAGCATCTGATGGAACTGAATCTTCGCAAACCAATTGTATTTTTTGACATTGAGTCAACAGGTACCAATGCCGCTGCCGACCGGATTGTTGAAATCTGTGTACTCAAAATCAATCCCGATGGAACGCAGGAGATGAAAACACGTCGGATCAATCCAACCATACCGATTCCTCCAGAGGTTACCTTGATTCACGGTATTTCCGATGAAGACATCAAAGACGAACCTACTTTCAAAGGAATTGCAAAAGGATTGCTCGATTTCATTGGGAACGCTGATCTAGCCGGTTACAATTCCAATAAATTCGATGTGCCCATGCTCATCGAGGAGTATTATCGTATTGGAGTTGAGTTTCCAATGGATGACCGCAAGCTCATTGATATTCAAAACATTTTTCACCAAATGGAACAGCGAACGCTTTCTGCAGCGGTGAAGTATTACCTGAAACGTGAACACATTGGAGCTCATGGCGCAGAAGCCGATGTCATAGCCACCTACGAAGTCCTGAAGGCGCAACTCGATATGTACAAGGACGTTGTTTATACCGACAAACAAGGCAATCAATCAATGCCGGTTGTGAATGACATGGATGCGTTAGCGGAATTTTCAACCAACAAAGATTGGGTGGATTTTGCGGGGCGAATGGTGTGGGATAAAGACGGAAAAGAATTGTTCAATTTCGGTAAACACAAAGGCAAGCGGGTAGAGGATGTTTTTGCGAAAGAGCCCAGCTATTACGATTGGATGATGAATGGCGATTTTGCCTTGTCTACCAAACGTGCGCTTGAAAAGATCAAGACGCGCAACTTGATGAAGAAATTCAATCAATAAGCATTCATGAAGGTGATTTGCATCGGCCGTAATTATGCCGAACATGCCAAAGAACTGAACAATCCAGTTCCAAGTGCTCCGGTATTTTTCATGAAGCCCGATACTGCAGTATTGAAAGATGGAGCCGATTTTTACCTGCCCGATTTCTCCAACGATGTTCATCATGAACTCGAAATCGTGTTGAAGATTTCCAAAGCAGGCAAGCATATCTCCGAAGAATTCGCATCTAATTACTTTGAGGAGATTGGTCTGGGGATAGATTTTACCGCCCGTGATCTGCAAGAAATTTGCAAATCCAAAGGCCTTCCTTGGGAAATGGCGAAAGCTTTTGATGGTTCAGCTCCCATCGGGAAGTTTCTTCCCAAAAAAACATGGACCGATCTCAATGCGCTCCATTTTCACCTCACTGTTAATGGAGAAACCCGTCAACGGGGCAATACCGCTGATCTCCTGTTTCGCTTTGATCAGATTATCGCCTATGTTTCCCGTTTCGTAACGTTGAAAACCGGGGATTTGATCTATACCGGAACTCCCGCAGGCGTTGGTCCTGTGAAGATTGGCGATCACCTGCAAGGATATCTTGGCGATGCCTGTCTGATCGAATTTTCCGTTAAATAATTCGTGCACGTTAGTTAGATAGCACCCGAAATTCCGTTCTGCGGTTCTTCGATCTTCCTTCTTCAGTCGTATTTTCAGCAACGGGTTTTGTTTTTCCATACCCTTTTGCCTCCATACGTCCTGCTGCAACTCCTTTTTCAACCAGATAATTCAATACACTTTTTGCACGCTGATCACTGAGCGTCATATTCGACTGGTCGTTACCAACATTATCGGTATGACCGCCCACTTCAACTCTCATTTTAGGATTTGCTGCAAAAAGCTCAACGAGTTTGTTCAACTCCGTTTTCGATTCGTCAAGTAAGGAAGATGATCCGGAGCCAAAAAAGATATTATTCAATACCATCGTTTCTCCAGCAGCAATAGGCGATAATTGAATATCCACCTGGAATACATCTGTTGCCTTTAAGGATTTCCCCAATGTATAATTTCCGGAATAAAACAGGAAGCCGGGAGTGCTCACATTGACGGCGTACCGACTTCCAGCAGGTAAGCTTACTAAAAATTCGCCCGTAATTTTATCTGAGGAACTCACCACACGGGTGATTCCTGTTTCCAGATCGATCACTTCAAAATCGGCTTTCATAGGCGCACCGGTCTTTTTGTTGGTGACTTTTCCCTGCATAAAGGTCACCGGAATTGGTTGAGCACCTTCATACAATTGGAAGGAATAGATATCGCGCAATCCTAGGCCACCAGCACGATCTGAACTGAAATAGCCCGTTTTGCCATCAGCACTTACGATCATGTGAATTTCTTCCTTTCGGGTATTAATCGGGTAACCCAGGTTAATAGGTTTACTCCAACTGCCATCTGCTTTGCGTTTGGAATAGAACATGTCTTTGCCGCCCATGCCTGGATGACCATTGGAAGAGAAATACAACGTTTGGCCGTCAGGATGAAGAAACGGACCAAATTCTTCCAATTCTGTATTGATCGAATCACCCATATTTTCGGGTAAACTCCATCGTCCATTCGCTCTTTTTGTACTGATCCAGAAATCGGATTGCCCTTTTCCTCCGCTTCTCCGGCTGGAGAAAATGAGTGTTTGGCCGTCGGCCGATAACGTTGGTTGAGAATCCCAAACTCCTGCATTGACGATATCACCTAAATTTTTAGGATTCATCCAGGTCTCTCCCGCGCGTTCACTCACCAATAGGTCGCAACTTCCAACACCATCGGGCCGATCGCAACCGGTAAAATAGAAATAACGACCATCGGGTGAAATTGAATGTGCTCCTTCATTCCCATGCGTGTTGATGGGAGGTCCAAGAGGAATGGCCGGCAACCATTGTCCATTCACACGTTTACTATAATAAAAATCTTCCTCAAAAGCAGAGCCACCATTCTCAGTTAATTCATCGCTAGGGCGCAGTCGGGTAAATATTAGGAGGTTTTCATCCACCGTTAGAGAAGGATGATAATCGCTATACGGTGAATTTATCTTGTCACCCAAATTCACTGGTACAAAAGGAACAGGATGCTGAATAGCATATTCGGCAAATTGAGCACTTGCCAAACGCCGCTCTGCTTTTAACTTCAATTCAGGATTTACCCGCGTAAAACTGAGGAATTTCTTTAGATGCGCTTGTGCCTCTGTGTATTGATCCAGTTCCATTTCCACACCTGCTAAGTTGTAGTACAATGGAGGAAAGCGTTCTGGTTGTATACTGAGTGCTTTCTTATAATGCACAATGGCTTCTTCCGATTTATTCAAATCGTTACAGACATCCGCCAAGAGCATGTGCGCTTCAAAAAAGCCATCGTCTTCTTTCGCAGCTTTCTGAAGCAATACATAAGCCTCATCATTTTTCTTGTACTCATAATTGGCTCGCCCTTCATTAAAAAGCTGAATTGCTTTTTTGTTGGTTGAGCTGAGTTGTCTCGGTTGAGCAACTGCACAGGACGGAAATATTCCATTTAGAAGCAGTAGCAAAAACAGGCTTTTGAGAAAGTGGATTGGTCTCATATCTTAACGAATGTAGCCGTAAAACGCAAAACCCCGACCATTTCGGATCGGGGTCATGCAAAAAAATAGTGTTGATATTACTGTCGAACAACTGTCACGTCACCTTTCAGCTTTTCACCGTTCGATAATTCAAGGATATAAAAGTAAACACCATCGGGATGATTGGCTGCTTCCCAGTTGTTTACATAGCCATTGCTAGAGTAAATTTCCGATCCCCAACGATTAAAGATCATTATCCGGGAATCAGGAAATGCCTCAAGCCCTTTGATAACGAAGAAATCATTTTTTCCATCTCCATTTGGAGTAAACGAGTTTGGAACAGCAACCGAATTGGAAATGGTATAATCACGGGAAGTTGTATCGGAACAACCAGCAGCATCACGAACAATAAGTGTCACTTTAAGCACTCCTTGTTGATCAAACGCATGGGAAGTATTCTGTGTTTGAGCACCAGCATTATCTCCAAACGCCCAATTCCAGATTACAGGTGAACCTTGCGATGCATCTGTAAAGGATATGGCAACTCCTGTTTGTGCTCCCGTTGTTGGATCTGAGGAAAACGCTGCAACAGGGCCTAATTCTGAAATGGTAATTGCATCCAGGTTTTCACATCCATTGTTATCTTTAACAATCAACGTGTAGCTGCCTGCTGATAGTGACGCGCTTTGCTCTTCTGTTTCGTTGCTCCAGGCATATGCTGCCATTTCGGATGGACCCGTTACGGTGACAAAAGTACCCTTACAAATGGTCAGGTCATCACCTAAGTCTATCGCTGGTAGCGCTAATATTTCGACTTGTGCAAATGCGCTGTCAAGAGATTTACATCCATTGAGAATAGCTGCCAGTGAATATTCTCCGGCATTGCTGTCTCCCATATTAGGGATTGTAATTGTTCCAGCAGAGTTTGCATAACCTGGGCCATTCCAGAAATACACAACACCTGCTTCGTTGTTAGCACTCAATACAAGATCAGAACCATAGCAGATACTCAGTTCTCCTGATATTTGAGGTGTTTGAGGAAATGGATTGAATGTTATAGTGACTGAATCTACACTGGTACAACCAATCGAGTTCGTTAATTTCACCCAATAATCGCCGCTAACACTGGCAAGTAAATCGGAATTCGTTGAATTGTCCTGCCATTGATATATCACACCCGTAACAGTTGCTGCCGATAATAAAACCGGCGTTGACCCGCAAATGGTTGAATCGCTAAATGAAAAGTCAAATACAGGACTTTCAAGAACCGTTATTTCCACCGTATCGGAAAGCGATGGACATCCATTTACATAGTAAAAGGTTGAATAAATTCCACTTTGATTCACAGCCAAATCGGTCAGGTTAAAGTTTGGACTCACGGAGGATGTTGTATCTCCAACCGCTACCCAGAAATAACTGCTACCACTGAGTGCCGGCACATTCAGGTTTAATGCTTGGCCCGCACACAAAGAATCCATTAGAATGTCTTGTCCGTTTACACTTAAAACAGGCGCTGGAGGACGCACCGAAAACGTTAGGCTAACTGTATCGCGACGGGTACAACCCAATGCATTGGTTACTTCTACGAAATATTCTCCGTTTTGATTGACTGTAAATGTTTGATTGGTTGAAGCATCTTGCCATAGGTAAGTGTAACCAATTCCAGCACCGGCATCCAAAAGTAAATCTTGAACATCACACAAGGTATCCGATAAGCCAATGTATACTTCCGGAGATGGATTGACACTAATATTCAATGTGTCAAAATAGCTTTCACACCCAGAAACGGTGTAAAATGCTTTGTATTCACCACTTTGTGCAATAGTGATGTTGTTTAGCAACAATTGTTCTCCAGAGAAGATCGTGTTATTAGGCCCCAGCCACGCGTAACTCGCCCCTTCGAGTGATTGCATGCGTAATTCAACGGATTCTCCTTCACACAAGGTGTCAGAGTCAATAGTTGCATCAAACGGCAGAATGACCGCAGTGGGTGTAATCGGACGTGGTGAAGTATAAATACGGATGGAATCCACTGCCCGGCAACCTTGATAGTCGGTGACTGTTACCGTGTAGAGCCCACTGTCGGAAGCGATTAAGAAAGGATCTGTACTGCCATCCTGCCATTCGAACAAGTAAACACCCGGTACGCTTAATAGCAATTGAGAGCCTTCACAAATCGTATCACGGGAAGCCTGAATGTTAACCGGTGGAGCGTAATAATTAACGGTCACCGTGTCAATTGCCACACATTCATTTCCACTTAGTGTACTACACCAGTATGTACCTGCATCAAAAACAATAATTTTTTGGGTGGTATCACCGGTACTCCAGAGGTATTCTGTTTTGCCTGGTCCTGCATCCAAAATGGCAGAATCACCTAAACAAAGTTCCTGATTGATACCAAGTTCGAGGTAGGAGAAATTGGTGAAATATCCATAGTTGCAACTAGCACCTTGTTGGTAGGTGATTCCCATGTGGAAGAGCTCATCGCTGAAGTTCTGAAGCAAGGCACCTTGTCCAACAGGAATCTCAGCGGTTGAAAATGCTTTACGCATAAATACCCAAACACCGTTAGAGCCGGGAACTGGTTGGAAGTCTGCCGCAGTAATCAAACTTGCATTTCCATTCAACAGAAAAGAAGACTCAGAACCTGCTTTAATCGTCAGATTCATCTTGAAATTCGCATTTCCGGTTCGGGTAAATCCAACTTGATTGGAGCCGGTACATTCCAATGAAGGAATAATGGCACCAGCTA
>CALQRR010000012.1 GCA_943333015.1 Chitinophaga pinensis
GATGGAATACTAAACGCTGCACTGGCAGATCCGCCTATTGACACATCCAAAGTATCATACACGATCAAATTACTGCACTGAAAATTAACACGACCAATAATTCGAGACATACCCGGTCCATTCACCGTTGTAGAAGCGGTTGTTCCTGTTCCGATAGGAATGCCATTGGAAGTCCAATTGATAGTATAACTCGGTAAGCCATTGGGCTGATAACGCTTACCATCATTTGTAGCCGTCCATGCAGAGGCATTTCTACCCGGCACAGCAAAAGCAACCGTACCAGCCTGATTGTGTAGGCCTTGAGTTGCTGTCCCACCTGCCCATAAAGCGCAAATAGGTTTATTGGTAATATAATTCTCAATAACATTAGTACTCTCAAACAAAACAATCTGAAAGGTTGCTTTAGAGGCAATACACTGATATAATGGGCAATTAGTCCACTGAACAACGAGCCTTCTATAAGGAGCAATGCCTTGTGTTTGGTATTTGATGTATGGACCACCAGCAATTCCTGGATTGAAATCCATCCAAGGCCCCATGATGCAATTACGGGGAACAAACGTTGTGGTATTGGGAATAGAATTCGCCGTGAAGGCACGTGTTTGACCGGGAGAAAAGCCTACCCAACCATTCGACCCTACATAAAACTGCGTGTAGGTATTTCCAAAGAAACAAAATTGAAAGCCAATAGGAAATGGGCCTAGGACAGTATCATCAGGCATTGTCAAGGAAGTACCTGCGAGTAATGTATAGGGAGCAAAAGCGACATCAGCAACCGTATACGATGTCGTGCCGGCAAAAGCATTGGCAACAGAGGCAGAAACACTCACGTTTGATCCTGCGCAAACCGACATGGTTCCCGAAGGCGTTAATGTCACAGAAGGAGCCTGTGCGCTGACAACCTGACTTGCCAGAAATAAAAAAAGAAGTAAAAGTTTACGCCATTCCATCGCTTTGATTTCAATGAGCCCTTATTTTCATTAGGCTCGTGAACAAAGTACGTTTGAAAGAATGGGCTGAATTCCCCGAAGGCTTTTGAAGGATTACAGATGTAAGATATCAAACATTTCACCTCTCAATATATTTTCAAATGCCTATTTACAGGAGGTTTCAACTATGAAAAAGTGCGTCCTGAAATAAGTTAATATGTAAGAATGAAGTGTGAAATGAAAAAGGGAGTGGAAGTTGATCATTTGACCATTCATTAGATTTCTTCAGATCCAAGTTCCAAAAGAAAAATTGAACCGTATGGAAAGAGGAATTGGATGCAAAAAAAAAGAGCAGTATTAAACTGCTCTTTTTATAAACCACAATAAACATGAATAAACCATTTGCACTTCTCTTGCCTGAAGCGCAATGGGTGTACTTCAGATTTAAAAAAAATGTTTCACTCGGCAATGAAATTCTTTAGCGGCGAATCCTTTTCTTTCAGAACATGCTGAAATACAAGACGATCAACCCAAGCCGGAAAAAATTTATTCAGCCAAAACGAAAGTAACGCAGTTGATGATAGAATCATATAAGATTTCCTTTTCTCAACAGCGATGAATAACTGTTGAGCCACCTCACTGGGAGACATCGACTTCGCTTCATCCTTATGCGATTCCCCTTGTTCAGTTCCATTAGCGGAGAGCATTGTATTACGGATATTGGTCGCAACAAATCCCGGACGGGCAATTAAAACATGTAGTCCAGTGCGCATACTTTCAATACGAAGCGTTTCAAGAAAACCCTCCATGGCAAATTTGGTAGCCGAATATCCACTCCGTGTTGGCAGCCCCTTATATCCCGCTACAGACGACATTCCAACAACAGAACCTTTTGAAGCAAGTAAATACGGCATAGCGAACTTAGTACAGTATACCATACCCCAGAAATTAACATCCATCAACTGTTTTAAAACATCCAAATCAACATCTTTCAGGAGTGCACGCATGGTAATACCGGCATTGTTAATTAAAATATCAATGCCTCCAAATTGAGAAATAGTTGCGTCAATGAGTCGCTGACAATCAGCTTCTTTGGTGACATCTGTTTGACATATTAGCACACGAACTCCCTGAGGATCAAGCTCTTTCTTTAGCTCCTCAAGTGCTGGAAGATTTCGGGCAGCTACAACTACTCTACAGCCGAAACGAAAAAATTCACGTGCACATGCCAGTCCGATTCCGGACGATGCTCCTGTGATTACGACTACCGCATCTGGCTTCATTTGAATGCTGTATTTTTGGCAAAAATAGACTAAGCCTATGCAGCTAACTGCTGTTATCGATAAAAAATCGAACGAAGACTTCCACAAAGTTGCTGAATTAATTTATCGGGATGATAAAAACTACATTCCGCATATCCGACAAGACCTCGAAAAGATATTCGATCCAAATAAAAACAAGCTTTTCAGACAAGGTGGCGAACTAATTCGTTGGATTCTTAGAGACAATGAAAATAACCTTATTGGACGGGTTGCGGCTTTTATTCATCCCAAAACATCTCTAACAGGGAAGCATAAAGTGGGGAGCATGGGATTCTTTGAATGCATCAACAACAAAAAAGCGGCTTTTTTACTTTTAGATGCGTGTAAGAATTGGCTCCTTGAAAAAGGAATGGAGGGCATGGATGGGCCTGTGAATTTTGGAGAGAGGGATCAATTTTGGGGATTGCTGGTTCACAATTTCACTGCACAGCCGAGCTATGGCATGAATTACAATCCGCCATACTATCAATCTTTTTTTGAAGATTTTGGGTTCCGAAACTACTTCAATCAATTTGTTTACTGGCGAGATATGGCATTGCCGACACAAGAAATATTTATTAAGAAAGCCAGCATGCTCAGTCATGACGCTAAGTTCAGAGTCACTAACATGCGGGGGGTGAAGCTTGAAAAAATTGCCGAATATTTTCTAGAAGTATACAATTCAGCCTGGGGAGGGCATGAAGGTTTTAAAAACATGCGCTTGGAACAAGCTCGGTCGATTATTCACTCTATGAAAGTGATTATGGATAGGGACATTTTACTTTTTGCGTTTCTAGAGGAGAAGCCGATCGGTTTTTACCTCAACATTCCTGAACTCAATGAATTCTTCAAACATGTGAACGGCAATCTCAACTGGTTGGGTAAACTCAAATTCCTATTTCATCTCAAATTTAGCACGCGTAAAACCATGCTCGGAATTGTCTTTGGTGTATCGCGCGAATATCAAGGCCGAGGTGTTGAAAGTGCGCTGATTAAATACGCTGGAGAATTTATCGTTCCACAAAAACGATACTTGGAAACCAATCTAACGTGGATTGGTGATTTCAACCCTCGCATGCTCCGGGTAATCGAAAATCTAGGTACTTCACTCTACCGAACATTAGTCACATACCGCATTTTCTTCGATCCAGAGATCCCTTTTGAGCGTCACCCGGTACTTGGCGGTAAAAATAAAGCGAATGATGAGCCTGATAATGAGAGACATAAAAAACAATCTGAGGAAAATAGCTGATTTTTACTGGTTTTATTTTGCTCAAACCGAAATCAACTTATATTTGCACCCGCTTTCACGGTAAGTATACTTCCGCACTAAGCAATAGATTCAGTAGCTCAGTTGGTAGAGCATTACACTTTTAATGTAGTGGTCCTGGGTTCGAGCCCCAGCTGAATCACAAAAAATCAAACCCGATACAACATTTGTATCGGGTTTTTTTATGCCTTTTCCACGGGCTGCTTGTCCCAACATTCCCAGTTCCGAAAACCCAATACACCAAATACACCAATCGCATGCTCAGCCTTTCTCAGCGATTTGACTAACTTTGTGGCTCAAATAAAACCAGGAGATTTCCTGCGTATGAATGAAAACCGTCGCCTTTCAGCAAAAGAGAAGGCCTTAAGAATTAACCTGGATCAACGACTGTATGGTTCCTTCGCAGAAATTGGTGCGGGTCAGGAAACTGCAGCTCATTTTTTCAAAGCTGGGGGTGCTTCAGGAACAGTAGCAAAAACGATGTCGGCATACGACATGAGTTTCTCGGATGCTATTTATGGTGAAGCAGAACGCTATGTGTGTGAAGAAAGGCTTCAGCGGATGCTTGACAAAGAATATGGACTTCTAGGAAAACGTCTGGCTTTCCGGGAAGAGAAAACCTGTTTTTTCGCTTATGCCAACACCATTGAAACAACCAATTTCCACCGAACAAATCAAGGTCATGGCTGGCTAGGTGTTAGATTTCAACTCCATCCAGAATCAGAACCCAACGAATGTATCCTGCACATTGTATTGCATGATAACGAAAATACCTGGCAACAGCGGGCCATAGGAAGTATAGGCGTTAATCTCTTATATGGATGTTTTTACCATACAGACAATCCTGAAAAGCTCATTCAAACGCTGCTCGATGGCATCGTTCCCGGAACCGTCGAAATTGATATGATTCGGATGACCGGACCTGATCTCAAGCACATCGACAATCGGTTATTGAGTCTGAAGCTGGTTAAAAACGGACTGACGAAAACAGCTATGTTCGGTCCAGATGGATCTGTTCTTCAGCCATCCGAAGCGCTTTATAAAAAAAATGCCTTGGTCATGTCTGGCCGATTCAGACCGTTTACCCGAGTGCATGAAGACATGCTGGCAAAAGCAACAGTCGATTTTGTAGAGGAAATTGGACCTAAGAGCCAACTCATTGTTTTAAGTGAACTTTCATTGAATGCGCTGATCGATACGAATGGCAATATCGATGACGAAGATTTTCTAGACCGCGCTAACATTCTCTGCTCGCTCGGTCACACAGTAATGATTACCAATTTTCTGGACTATTGGTATTTGGTGCCCTACTTATCCAAAGTAACCCGCAACCAACTGGTAGGATTCGTCTTGAGTGTTCGGAATATTGAACGGATTTTCGATCCGGCACAGTATACAAACCTGCAAGGCGGATTGCTGGAGGCGCTCAGTATGCTCTTCGGCACCAATGTAAAAGCTTACGCATACCCTGCATACCGTAAAAATACCGATGAGCTTATCACACTAAAAACGCTTCATGTGGATTCCCCTTTCCGGGGATTATTGCAGTATTTACTCGACAATGCCAAACTGGAAGATATCCGGAATGCTGATCAGGATGTTTTGCATATCAACGCAGACGATGTATTGCATCAGATCCAAACAGCTGAACCTGGCTGGGAAGATTTTGTCCCAGTTCGAGTAGCAGAACTGATCAAGGCTAATTGCCTGTTTGATTACCCGTGCGAACCAGATAAGCTGGCGCATCTAAAAAAAGAATTCTGACCCAATGGGATTTGAAACATTTGGCTTCTCTCAGGAGCTACTCGACGGACTTGATGCTATGAACTTCAGAGAGCCTACGCCTGTGCAACAACAGGCTATTCCTGAAATCATGGCTGGTAAGGATTTGATAGCCAGCGCTCAAACAGGAACGGGCAAGACAGCTGCATTTCTATTGCCCATCATTGAATCCAATCTGCACAAAGAAAAACGCTACATCGACACGTTAATTATTGTACCTACCCGTGAACTGGGATTGCAGATAGATCAACAACTTGAAGGATTTGCATATTTTGTCCCTGTAAGTTCCATTGCTGTTTATGGTGGCGGGGACGGGAAAGAATTTGAAGTGCAGAAACGTGCTTTGCGCGAAGGAACCGATATTGTTATTGCCACTCCGGGCAAACTTCTCTCCCACCTCAATATGGGATATGTCGACATGAGTCATTTGAAACATCTTGTATTGGATGAAGTAGACCGCATGCTCGACATGGGCTTCATTGAGGACATTACAAGGATCATGACTTTTTTACCGGCAGAACGTCAGACCTTGTTCTTTTCTGCTACCATGCCTCCCAAGATCCGTCAATTGGCGGTTAAACTCTTGCGGGAGCCTGCACAGATCAACATTTCCATTTCAAAACCGGCAGAAGGTATAAAGCAAGGTGCATATCTGGTGTACGATACGCAAAAGCTGCAACTGCTAAAAAACATCTTTCAGGGACGTAATCTCAAGAGCGCGATTTTGTTTGCAGGGACGAAACAAAAAGTGAAAGAGGTAGAACGTGAGCTTCGAAAAATGGGTCTCAACGTTGGAGCAATTCATTCAGATCTTGATCAAAGTCAGCGGGAAGAAGTGCTGCTTGGTTTCAGGAACCGCAACGTGACAATATTGGTTGCAACCGATGTTGTTTCCCGTGGGATTGATGTGTTAGGAATTGAGTTGGTAGTAAATTACGACGTACCTGGTGACCCGGAAGATTATGTTCACCGGATTGGCAGGACGGCGCGTGCGGAAACGAAAGGAGAAGCTGTCACATTGATTAATCCAACGGATCAACGCAAATTCAAACGGATTGAAGAAATGATTGAGCGGGTAATAGATAAGTATCCGCTTCCTGAAGGTTTTGATGAAGGGCCTTCATACGAACCCGCCAAATACAAAGACGCTCCTCGTGGCGGGAAACCTGCACGTGGTGGAAAGCCATCTGCTGGCGGCAAGTCATCACCGGGAAACAAGCCGGATCGTCCTGCTCCAAAACCACCAACTCCAGTTTCAACGGTTCCGCGTCCAATTGTACCAGCCCGAAAACACATTCCTTCAACGTCAGAAGCTAGTTCAATCTCCAATCCGACTCAAAACAAGGAAGAAAAAAACAAACCCCGTCGTTGGAAAGGGCCACGTCCTGAAGGCTCTGAAAACCCAAGCTCCTGAAGGAATACCATTGATCTGGTTTATGATTATGCTTTTTTGGCACGATACTTCATTGATTTACAGATAATTTGCTTTACTTTTAGTGGAGGTAAACCCAATATCTCCTATCATGGTTAAAGCTGTTTGGAAAGGGATTGTGATTGCGGAGAGCGATCGGGTCATTCGTATGGATGGGAAACAATATTTTCCTCATACTGCGGTAAAGCATAGCTATTTTATCGAAAGTGATAGACATTCCGTCTGCCCGATAAAAGGAACAGCCAATTATTACCACGTGGAAGTGAATGGTCAACGTCAAGCAGATGCTGCACATTATTTCCCCAATCCCAATCCTCGGGTTAAAGTCATTCAAAACTATATCAGCTTCAATGACGAAATTGAGATTGAAGAATGATCCGCTGATTATTCAAAGTCTACTTCCCCTGCTCCCAATCTGATCAATTCGGGTACAGATCCTGTACAATCAACAATAGTGGAAGGGACGAGCGCACCGTATCCGCCATCAACCACCGCGTCAACCTGATCTTTATACCGTTCGTGAATGAGTTCCGGATCCGTGGTATATTCCACAACATCATCTTCATCGTGCACCGAACTGGAAATAATTGGGCTGCCTAATTCAGCTACTATCGCCCTGCAAATGGCATTGTCAGGTATGCGTATTCCTAACGTTCGCTTGTTGTTTTTAAACAGTTTGGGCACACTGTTATTGGCATTGAGAATGAAGGTGTAAGGTCCAGGCAAACAACTCTTCATCAATTTGTATACAGGCGTATCCACAGGCCGTGTATATTCGGTGATATGGCGGAGGTCGTCAAATACAAAAGAAAAATCTGCCTTTTCAGGGCGAATGCCTTTTAATTGGGCAATACGTTCCACGGCACGTGATTTTTGAATGTCGCAGCCAAACGCATAAACGCCGTCGGTAGGATAAATAATCACCCCACCACTTCGTAAAATCTCCACCACCTTTTTCAATTGGCGGGGATCCGGAGTAGTGGGATGAATTCGGATGAGCATTATCCGTTTGTTTTATTGTAATCGGCTAGGAATTTCTCCAAACCGCTATCTGTCAATGGATGTTTTAAAAGATCCGTTATTACGTTTAACGGACAGGTAGCTACATCAGCACCCGCTTCTGCACATTCGATCAAGTGCATTGTATGACGAATGGAAGCTGCCAGAATTTGTGTCTCATATCCGTAGTTGTCGTATATCAAACGAATTTGTTCAATCAGCCCTACCCCACTTGTAGAAATGTCATCCAATCTTCCGATGAAAGGAGAAACATAGGTGGCGCCAGCTTTTGCAGCTAACAATGCTTGTCCTGCAGAAAAAATCAATGTGCAGTTCGTCCGGATTCCTTGTTTGCTGAAATACTTGATTGCCTTCACGCCATCGCGGATCATGGGCACTTTAACCACGATCTGTGGATGAAGCGAAGCCAAGTTTTCACCTTCACGAATTATACCCTCATAATCAGTGGCAATTACTTCGGCGCTAACATCGCCATCAACAATTTCACAGATATCGACATAGTGCTTTAGAATTCTGTCAGCACCTTTGATTCCCTCTTTTGCCATCAGGCTGGGATTGGTCGTCACACCATCAAGAACACCTAAATCTTGGGCGTCGCGAATCTGATCAAGGTTAGCTGTGTCGATAAAAAATTTCATTGAGGAGGTTTTGAGGTTAGGGAGGCAAAAGTACGGTAAATCGGGCAAAAATGTCCTTTGGCAAATTGAAACACCCTGAATTCGAGATGAATGATCAGGAAGAAAGAAACAAGATGAATACGGTGAATTCAATATCTTTCGCATCCAATTTATTGCAGCATGGCAAAACCGAAAGACCGAATCAATATTGTGTATTCGACCAATCCTGATTTTAGCTATGAAACCAATCAGAATAGCGAAGCAGAAACGCTTCCTCCTCCGCAGCAGAATTTAAAAATCATGCTTGACAAAAAAGCCCGTGCCGGAAAGCAGGTTACACTTGTATCGGGATTTACAGGTCATTCGGACGACCTAGAGACATTATCCAAAAGCCTGAAAAACTTGTGCGGTTCTGGAGGAAGTGCCAAAGATGGCGAGATACTAATACAAGGAGACCACCGCGACAAAGTGCTCAACTTTTTGATTTCCAAAGGATACAAAGCTAAAAAAGCCGGCGGTTAATGAATGTCCATTCCCGTCAGGCGCGAATACATCCGTTCGTACATGGGTAAAATTTCAGAAATGTTGAAATGAGAAGCTTGCTCTCTGGCATTTTTTCGGAATTGCGCCATCATCACATCGTCGTTTAAGAGCTTTATAGCATTTGTTGCCATATCGTTTACATCGCCCACATTACTGAGGAAGCCTGAATAACCATGTTTGTTAACCTCTGGAATTCCGCCCGTATTGGTCGAAATAACAGGCACATGACTTGCCATTGCTTCTAGAGATGACAGTCCGAAACTTTCAGATTCAGACGTTAATAAAAACAAGTCCGACATGCATAAAATGCGCTCAATCGCTTTTGTCTTTCCCAGAAAAACAACATCCTGAATAACTCCCAATTGACGGGCTAGACTCTCCACATTTCCACGTTCAGGCCCATCGCCGGCTAAAATTAGCTTGGCAGGCATTTCCCTGTGTATTTTTTCAAAAACCCGAACCACATCTTCGATTCGTTTTACAGGACGAAAATTCGAAATGTGTGTAATAACTTTTTCTCCATTGGGAGCATACATCCCTTTAAAACAGAGATCCGAAGCCTTTGCGTAATTATCGATATCGATAAAATTGGGAATCACCTCAATATCTCTCGTGATCTCAAAATACTTCAACGTGTCTTGCCTCAGCGAATCAGAAACAGCAGTAACACCATCACTTTCATTGATGGCAAATTCGATCACCGGTTGATAAGATGGATCACGCCCCATGAGGGTTATATCGGTCCCATGCAAGGTTGTTATGAATGGGATTTTCTTTCCTCGCTTGGCAAGAATCTGTCGCGCCATATAGGCTGCTGAAGCATGAGGAATTGCATAATGAACATGCAAAAGATCAAGTTCCTGATGCATCACAACATCAACTAGTTTGGATGTCAGTGAAATCTCGTAAGGAAGGAATTCAAAAAGTGGATAGTTGGTAACAGGAACTTCATGGTAAAACAAATTACCCGAGAAAAAATCAAGGCGAAAAGGCTGGCTATAGGAAATAAAATGTACCTGATGGCCCTGAGCGGCAAGCGCCATTCCCAATTCAGTTGCAACAACACCACTTCCTCCAAAAGTCGGGTAACAGACTATGCCTATTTTCATTGATCAAACCTAGTTTTTATTCACGTATTAAATGCAATTCAGCAGTGCCATAATCAATCACAGCTTTAAACCGATGTAAAAGATCACTTCCTAAGACACCATCGATTGGAGGAAACCCCAACATTTCATAAGAGCTATTAACATGACTCAGATTTAGGACAACAGCATGATAATCAAACAATGAAATCCCCCCCAAATGCAATTTAGGAATACGGCCAGTAAAGCCTACCATTGAATCGGTACCAAGACCGGTAGACAAACGGTTCAACGCAGTTAAATCACCATCTGGTAACAATCTGCGAAAACGAGTTTCATCAAAAACAGTCCGAGATGCACCGGTATCAATAAGCAGCCTGCATAACTTCCTTCCAGCACGTGCTTTAAAAAAGAGATGAAGCCCCTCCCCTTTCAGGTCGATAATATCTATGGGTAAAATTAGTTTCATTTCAACATAAAAAAAGGGGCTACGTGAGCCCCTTATCTATAGTTAACGTTGATTTTAAACCGTTGCCGATTTTGCCATCATGTCGTAAACATCCATCACTTCTTTCACTGCTTTAGCACTTTCATGAAGTAATTTGCTTTCCTCTGCATTCAACTTTAGTTCAATAATTTCTTCAATACCGTTTTTACCCAATTTAACGGGAACACCCAAATAGATATCTTTCAATCCGTATTCACCATTCAACATGGCGCAGCATGGGAAGATACGTTTCTGATCGCGTACAATTGCTTCTACCATCTGCGCAGCTGCCGCACCTGGTGCGTACCAAGCAGAAGTCCCCATTAGATTTACGAGCTCACCACCGCCTTTTTTCGTACGGTCGATGATGGCATTGAGACGTTCTTCATCGATCAATTCTGTTACAGGGATCCCGGAAACTGTAGTGTAGCGGGGAAGCGGCACCATGGTATCACCATGACCACCCATCAATACAGCCTGAATGTCTTTTGGGGAAACATTGAGCGCTTCTGCCAGAAAAGCACGGTAACGAGCGGTATCTAAAATTCCAGCCATACCAAATACGCGGCGAGGATCAACTTTAGCAGTCAGAAATGCCACATAGGTCATCACATCCAATGGGTTGGATACGACAATAATCTTCGCATCCGGAGAATGAGCAATTACATTTTCAGTAACAGACTTCACAATTCCGGCATTGGTTGCGATCAAATCATCTCGGCTCATTCCTGGTTTACGTGGAAGACCGGAGGTGATTACAACAACTTCAGAATTCGCAGTTTTAGAATAATCGTTGGTATAACCCACAATACGTGAATCGTACAGATTAATTGGAGCGGTTTGCCACATATCAAGTGACTTCCCTTCCGAGAGACCTTCTTTGATGTCGATCAGAACTACTTCATTTGCAAGCTCTTTCTCAGCAATTACGTTAGCACACGTCGCACCTACGTTTCCGGCACCGATTACGGTAATTTTCATGGATGAACAGTTTTGATGTTTGTGACGGAACAGTCCGCCGCTTTCTTTAAACGCCGCTAAATTAGAAAAGTACTTCCGGACGGGAAATGATTCTGCTTAGTTTCTGAACAATTTTCTTAACCGGTCAAATCACCGGAATCCCGTTCTTTGTGTGGAAGAAAAATCATGATTATAAAACGTCGATTGTATAAGCGCATTCTCCTGCTTTCAGTAATTCTGATCATCTCGGAATTAATCTACCTAGGCATCCGAAGAGAAATAATTCATATTGATCCAGCTGCAAATCTGGCCATTGAGTTATTTCTGACCCTGATCATTTCCTTACTTATCATTACCGTAATCCTGCGCTTAACTGAAAAGCGTGTGTGGACGATGTTTGAAAAAGAGATGGAAGTTGAGCAGCGAATTATCATATCCAAATTATATTCTATTACCCTTTACACGCTAGCATTATTCATAACATTCTGGAAAGCTGGGGTTTCGCTTGGCAATCTGACAATTTTCCTTGGCCTTGTTGCCTCCGGTTTTGCATTTGCTATTCGAGATATTTTACTCTCGTTTTTTGGATGGTTTATCATCCTCAACAGAAAACCATTTCATATGGGTGACTATATCCAAATTGAATCCAATTCTGGTTTGGTAACACGTATCGGAACTTTCTTTTTCACGCTCGAACAACCTCAAAATCAGGAATACATTAAAGTCCCCAATAGCATCATTCTCATCAAACCTATTTTGAATCGAGGTAATGGAAAATTTCGCGAAGAAATCAGAATGCCTTTAAAACATGTTCCTGAAGATTTACAGGAACGTTTAAAAGAATTACAAATCTTTATTCGAACTCGAAATTCACTTAAAGACCCTGTTCGTGCTCATGTGATGGCAGATGCCTCTGGTTGGTACATATATGTTTCTTTCTATAATAACCATCAGCAGGAAAACCTCAAAGCTGCCGTTTTTACAGAAGCACTTTCGCTTTTAAGCGATTGCCTCAAGTTTTCATCCTCCTCTTTTTGATAAAGGAACACACCAGTATAAATCGTTAAGTGAATGCAAACTTTAGCAACATTCTACGATTATCTAATCAGACTATCTGAACTGTAAGTCCCATTTCCCAGAATCCAATGCTGATGATTATATTCACCAACAGATTATAAAAGAATAGGTTGCAAAATTCATTTCACGCAAAGTCCCTAAAAATACAGAGACAATCACGAGGCTGATTTGTTCGATTTAACCATATCATAGACACGTATTGGGGTTTGCATATTTTACAACGTAGTAGATAAAAGATTGCTTCCTAAATCCTTTGCAACAATTTGAGTGTCTTCAAC
>CALQRR010000013.1 GCA_943333015.1 Chitinophaga pinensis
AGCACCCGCTTCATAGGCCAGTTAACTACGTTTACACCATTGATATAGCGCGATCCGATTGCCAGATCAGAGCCTTCTTTCTGACAACCTGTGTACAATCGAATCAGATCATCGGGGTTGTGCGAGAAGTCACAATCCATTTCGAAAATATAAGCATAATCGCGTTTCAATGCCCAGTGAAATCCATGAATATAGGCTGTTCCGAGTCCTAGTTTCCCCTTTCGCTCCTCCATGAACAAACGGTTTTCAAACTCCTCCATCAGTCCGCGGATAATTTCAGCAGTACCATCCGGTGATCCATCATCAATGATCAGGAGGTGAAATCCTTTTTCAAGGGACATCACTTTTCGCACCATACGTTCTACGTTTTCACGTTCGTTGTATGTTGGAATAATTACGAGACTATCGGATATAGAAGGAATCAAAGCGGAATACGATTAAGGAATTGAGATAAATTTTTCAGGCAGAGTGGCGGAAATTCTTGACTGTTTCGATAAAGACTTTCACCGCTTCAGGATCGGTATCCGGATACAGCCCATGTCCGAGATTGGCAATGTGACGATCTGGGCCGAATGCACGTAACATTTCTTCAGTTGTGTTCCGGATATTTTCATGCGAACTATAGAGCAGGCAAGGATCCATATTGCCTTGAAGCGTTTTATTGGGTCCGATCAGCGCACGGGACTCTACAATATCCATGTTCCAGTCGAGACCGATTGTCTGGCAAGACAGTTTCCCCATGTGTTCTCGGGCGAAATAGGCACCCTTTGCAAAAACCGTTACGGGGACTTCCGTTATTTCGTCACAAATACGGCTGATATAGCGTAAGGAGAAACGTTCGTATTGTTCAGGAGAAAGGATCCCTGCCCAAGAATCAAATACTTGAATGAGATCGGCACCGGCCTGAATCTGAGCTTTGAGATAAGCGATGGTGCTCGTGGTGATCATATCGAGCAACCGTTCTGCAAATGCGGGTTCGGTGTAAAGCATTTTCCGGGCAACCGAAAACGTTTTTGATCCAGAACCTTCCGTCATGTAGGCAAAAATGGTCCAAGGAGCGCCGGCAAATCCGATCAATGGCACGCGGCCGTTGAGTTCACGTTTGGTTAAACGGATGGCTTCCAACACAAAACCCAGATCTTCTTCAGGATCGGCGAGGTGTAAATTTTTCAGATCCGCTTCTGTCCGAATCGTCTTCTCAAACCAAGGTCCTTTCTGTTCGATCATCTGATAGGGACACCCCATTGCTTGAGGAATGACCAAAATATCGGAAAAGATGATGGCGGCATCGACCCCAAGAATATCTACCGGCTGAATGGTCACCTCGGCGGCAAGTTCAGGGGTTTCCACTAACTCGATAAATCCGCTTACACGGGAACGTACTTCGCGGTATTCGGGTAAAATACGCCCCGCCTGACGCATAAGCCAGACAGGTGTTCTTTCCGTTTTTTCGCCCCGGGCAGCCCGAAGTAAGAGGTCATTGGTTAAAAGCATGGGGCAAAAATAAGAGGATATTCTGTCAGTTAGCAGATCCGTTTCAGGAATGCAACTCATGGAGGAAACAACGGTCAATCCATTCCCGGATGGCGCCATCGCCTCCACGGGCAGAAAGCACCATATTGACTTCTTTCTTCACGGCATTGAGCGCATCAGATGGACAAGCAGAATAACCAACAACACGAATAAGCGGAAGATCATTGATGTCATCACCGATGTAAGCGATCTGCGAAAAACCGAATCCCAACTGTTGACACCATTCGGCCATGACATCCGTTTTGGGGCGATTGCCCGCATAGACATGCGTTATGCCAAGCAGTTCAGCCCGGCGTTTAATCAGATTGACGTTGATACCGTGGCTGATGATTCCCGTGAGAAAACCATTTTTATTCAAATTCCGAATTGCAAGGCCGTCGCGGGAATTGAACCGTTTGAGTTCATCACCCGATTCGGTGTAATACATACCAGCATCCGTCATCACCCCATCAACATCAAATACAACCATTTTAATATTCTTGGGAACAGCTGCACGTTCGGCAATATCTTCCCGCAATAAGGTATCGATCATCCAAGCAGACTCGTCCGCCAATCGGGTGAGAAAAGTGGGCAAGAGTGTTTCTGTAGAAGATTGAATATAGCTATTCAACTCGTTCCTCAAATCTTCCGAAAGGGTTGAATCCTCCGGTTGAAACTGAAGCAGGAAGGCGATATTCTTTTTGAGGATACTCATCAGATCATGCGACGGCCAACGGCGTGGGCAATAGGGTTAAGTGTTTGCATGAGCGCGCGAAACTCGTTGTGATCTAATTGTTGAGAAGCATCCGATTTTGCGACACGTGGATCGGGATGCGTTTCTACCAATAGCCCATCAATACCCATGGCCACACAGGCACGAGATAAATCGGCCACGCCATAAGCATATCCCATGGCATGACTCGGATCGAGCACGACGGGTAGATTGGTGTATTGTTTTAAATACGATACGCCGCAGAGATCTAAGGTGAAGCGGGTTTTTGTTTCAAAGGTTCGAATTCCCCGTTCGCAAAGCATGACCTGTTCATTTCCTCCGGAGAGAATAAACTCAGCACATTGCACAAATTCTTGCAGGGTGGAACCAAATCCGCGTTTTAACAACACTGGTTTATTTGCTTTACCACAACGGCGAAGAATTCCGTGGTCATACATGGATTTTGCACCAATCTGAATCACATCGGCATACTCGATAATCGCTTCCACATTGGTGGCATCGCGCACCTCTGTGACAATGGAAAAACCATATTTCTCGCGCATTTTCGCTAGCAATTTCAGACCATCTTCACCCATCCCCTGAAAGGAATAGGGAGAGGTTCGCGGTTTGAATGCCCCTGCACGCATGTTGGTGATTTGAAGTTCCTGGAGCAACATTGCAGTTACTTCGAGCTGCTCTTCCGATTCTACCGAACAAGGCCCGGCAATCATTACGGTTGCATTGGTATTGCCTCCAATGACGGTATTTCCCCAGCGTACTTCGCGCACATCCGGGCGATATGCTTTGGATGCCAATTGAATATCTGAATCAGTTGCCCAGGAAGCTTCTGTAAACGGTTTCAATTCCTCAGGAACAGTTTTGACTGCAGATGGGAGAACGAAAATGAGATGTTCGGCATTGGAATAGAACACTGCCTGATGACGTAAAGCCAGTTCGGCAGTTTGTTCTTTACTGAGTGAATTCTGAAGATGAAGTATCATAGAATCTTAGTAAGCCGCCAGACAAATGAAACCGGAAACGTCTCCTTGTTCATTGACTGAGATGGCGATATGAGGTTGTTCAGGTAAAGAGTTGAGTAACTGTCGGAATTTCTCGGCAGGCAAACGTTCATCCACCCACACTAAAGGAAAAGGTCCAAAATGCATGGCCACTGTTTTTCCACCGACAGCAGAAAGCCAGCTATCGGGCAATGAACGTAAGGATTGATCTCCATGTTCATCAAAAAACTGAACATTTTCGGGCAGGCGAAGGTCAAATGCATGCAGCATTTCCATTTCGGTGAGCAGGATTTCGCTGATTTTCCAGTTGATAATTTCCTGTTTACGAAGCTTCCCAACTGTTTCTGCAACCGAAGTTCCCGAAAAAAGATAGGATCCTGAGACAACCTGCGGAATTCCGAAAAGTGTGAGTACGGGAGATATTTCTGCCGTAACACCGCCATCAACAATCAGGGGAACATTGGGATACATCAGACGAAAACGTGTGATGTTGGCAAATTGCTCCTGCTGAAATTTCCCTCCACTGTAACCGGGTGTGGTGGTCATGATAAGCAGACTGGAAGCTACTTTTTCATAAGGGCGGAACAAATCAGCAGGACTGGTAGCTAAAATGGCAAGACCAACTTTACCCCGAAGATCTTCGGGAATAAATAAGGGCGAATGCAATGATTCGAGTTGAATCACAATGGCATCGATTCCTGAATTTCGTATTTCATCCCAATATTTTACCGGATCTGATGTGATCAGATGAAGATCCATGGGCGTTTGGGTCAACAGTCGGAGCTTCTGAGCGAAGGTGAAAATCTCGCGATTCTCCACACTGTCGAGGTGATAAAAGTTAACGCCTGCCTCGTCCAATTGCTTGACCGTAGTAGGAATTTGACGTTGCTGAAGGGAGCTGATTGAAGCCGAAATGCGCATTGACAGGAGAGAACCGGATTTTTCGGGAAGCTGCAACCGGGCTGCAATATTAGTCGATTCCTTCCGATTCTAAAAATTCCCGTAGTTTCGCAGGCCAAAATCAACACACCACTATGAACCGTGTATCTAACCGGCTGATGGTACTCAGCGAGTCTGAGACTCTGGCAATGGCGCGTCGCACCAGGGAACTTAAGGCGCAAGGCATTGATGTAATCAGCCTAAGTCTTGGAGAACCCGACTACGACACCCCTACTTTTATAAAAGAAGCAGCCAAGCAAGCGATTGATGAAAACTTCACCCATTACCCTCCTGTTGCAGGATATCCTGAATTACGCGAAGCGGTAGCACTGAAATTTCGTCGTGACAATAACATTGACTATGCAGCTGATCAGATTGTTGTTTCCACAGGAGCTAAACAATCCATTGCTAATGCGATATTGAGTTTGATAAATCCAGGAGATGAGGTGCTTTTACCTGCTCCATACTGGGTGAGTTATATTGAGATCATTAAACTGGCAGGTGGAATTCCCAAAGTCATTTATGCGGGAATTGAGCAGGATTTTAAAGTAACGCCCGAACAACTTCGTTCACACATTACGGATAAAACTCGGTTGATGATTTTTTCATCTCCTTGCAATCCGACTGGCTCTGTTTATTCCCAAACGGAGTTGGAAAGCATTGCCCAATTATTTCAGGAATTTCCGGAGGTCATTATTATTTCCGATGAGATATACGAGCACATTCGGTTTAAGGGCAAACACTGCAGCATTGCTTCCATTCCTGGGATGAAAGAGCGTGTGGTGACGGTTAACGGTCTTTCAAAGAGCTTTGCGATGACCGGCTGGCGATTGGGGTACATTGGCGCTCCGAAATGGATTGCTGATGCCTGTGACAAATTTCAGGGACAGATTACCTCTGGAACATGCACTATTACGCAACGTGCCGCTATTGCTGCCTTAAATGCCGATCCGGAAGTTATTCAACCGATGGTGGAAGGATTTCACACGCGCCGGGATTTGATGCTTGGACTTCTGCGTGAAATTGAAGGATTGAAGGTCAACGAACCCGAAGGTGCTTTTTACTTTTTCCCAGACGTTACTGCATTTCTTGGCAAGACCGGGAACGGACAAAAGATCACAACGGCTCAGGAGCTGACGATGTATTTACTGAATCAGTTTCACTTAGCAACGGTTGGAGGAGAAGCATTCGGTTGTGCAAAATCCATCCGGCTATCGTATGCAACTTCGGAAGAAATCATTCGGGAGTCGGTGAAACGCCTAAAAGCAGGATTGGAAAGTCTACACGCATGAACCAACAAGAGCTTCTGCGCATTTTCGGGCGCTTTCAACAGCAACGGGTTCTCATCATCGGAGATGTGATGGTGGATAGTTATGTTTGGGGGAAAGTAGACCGGATTTCACCAGAAGCTCCGGTTCCCGTTGTGGCCGTTCAACGCCGCGAACAACGATTAGGAGGAGCAGCCAATGTGGCGTTGAATGTAAAAGCACTCGGAGCGCAATCCGTTTTAGCATCGGTTATCGGGAATGATCGTGATGGGGATGTTTTGCTGGAACTACTGAAGCAAGAAGGATTAACGCAAGAAGGCATTGTTCGCTTAAACCGGCCGACTACTGTTAAAACGCGAATCATAGGAAATCAGCATCAATTACTCCGTGTAGATGAGGAAGATGACAGTCCCTTACACACAACCGATACCGCTGCGTTCATTGCGCACATTACCGGTTTGCTGGAATCGGGATTGTTTGATGTTATCATTTTTGAAGATTATGACAAAGGGCTAATTTCCGAAACACTCATTCAGGCAGTCGTTGCTTTAGCCAAGGAAAAGAAGATCCTTGTTGCGGTAGATCCTAAAAAACGAAATTTCCTTTCTTACCAAGGCGTTGATCTTTTCAAACCCAATCTGAAAGAGATAAAAGAAGGATTGAAGATCGATGTAGATCCACGTTCGAGTAACTCTCTTGTTGCTGCAGATGCGCACTTGAGGGAGGTTTTATCGCATACATGGAGTTTGATCACGTTGTCGGAATATGGCATGTTTGCCAGCAACGGACAGGAAGTCATTCAAGTGCCTTCCCGACCGGTTATTATCTCCGATGTGAGTGGGGCCGGCGATACCGTGATTAGCATGGCAGCCTTGTGTTTGGCAGCCGGAGCGGATATTGAGACGAGCACATTTCTAGCAAATCTTGCGGGAGGAAGTGTGTGCGAGAAACCTGGAGTTGTTCCGGTGGACGCAGCATCTCTTTTGGCGGAAGCTACATTGGAACTGAAGAAACTACCAGATTTATAAAATCTACGAACAAAGCCCGCTTTGGCGGTGTTTCAAGCCTACTATGAAAGTTACACCATACGAACACTCCTCCGAGACGAAGAAAAAGCAGGTGGAACAAATGTTCGATAACATCTCCGGTAATTACGATTTTTTGAACCGTTCACTTTCTTTCGGCATTGATGTATTGTGGCGAAAAAAGATGATGCGTGAGCTCAAGGGAATTGAGATCAACAAACTGCTCGATATTGCCACAGGAACTGCAGATGTGGCCATTGCGGCTCGAAAGCTCAAGCCCGGATCTATTATTGGGGTTGATATTTCTGAGGGCATGTTGGCTGTTGGACGGGTGAAGGTGGCCAAAAAAGGGCTGAATGAACTTATCCAGCTCCAGCGAGGTGATTCAGAAAACTTGCCCTTTGAAGACAATTCTTTCGATGCTATTACGGTAGCATTTGGCGTCCGTAATTTTGAACATCTCAGCAAAGGACTCGATGAAATGCAGCGCGTGCTTAAGCCAGGTGGCAAAGTGGTGATCCTTGAATTTTCACGTCCACGGATTTTTCCGATTCGGCAGTTGTATGATTTCTATTTCCGGTACTTTTGCCCTTGGTGGGGGAAAGTGGTTTCTAAAGACAATGCAGCATACCGTTATCTGTATGAATCGGTTAGTGCATTTCCTGAAGGAGATCAGTTTCTGTCTATTGCAGAAAAAAGTGGTTTCAAGCAATTAAACGCCCAGCGTGTAACCTTCGGAATCGTTAGTCTGTACACCGGCATAAAATAAACCTTACTGGTTTTACGTTGAAGCAACCTATTACCCAGACCTTGTTATTAAAAAGAGTGCTCCTGTTGATGCTCACGCTGACAGGATTTTCTGCCACAACAGCGCTAGCTCAGAAGCGCCGTGTACTGAACTTGCCTAATTACGACAAGCAAACCATTCATTTCGGGTTTCTGTTAGGGGTGAATTCGTTCAACTTTATCCCAACGCCAATTAAGGATTTGCGGGATGTTGACTCTGTACTTGTTATTCAGCCCGGTTCGGGCTCGGGATTTTCACTTGGAATCATTTCCAATTTGCACATGGGTGATAATTTTGATTTGCGCTTCATGCCCACGCTGTCGTTTGGCGAACGGAAACTCAATTATAAAATAAACTTGCTTGCTCAAGATTCAGTTATTTCGAGGGACAAGCGAGTAGAATCAACGTTTTTGGAATTTCCGTTATTGCTAAAGTTCAAATCTGCGCGACTCAACAACGGACGCGCCTATCTCATCGGTGGTGTTAAGCCAGTTATTGATCTTGCTTCGCAGGATAAAGTGGACGACAAGGGAGAAAAAATATTGAAGCTCAAACGCAACGATATCAACTATGAAATTGGATTCGGGTTTGATTTTTATTCCCAGTATTTCAAATTTACCCCCGAGTTCAAAATGTCGTATGGATTAAAAAACCTGTTGGTTCAGGATAATAACCTTTATACACTTGGATTGCAGAGCATTCATTCCAAAGCATTTTATTTGTCCTTTACATTTGAATAAAGCACATGCCTCAGGAACTGCAGTTAACCCTTCCGCCCGCGCTCGGTTATGATCCCGAATTACTGAAAGAGCATCTTCGGAAAGAGTTAAAACTGGAGGCAACAGACATTCTGCATGTACTACCTTTGAAACGGTCCATTGATGCACGCGGTCGTTCGGTGAAAATCAATCTGAAAGTTGCCGTGTATGTGAACGAACAAATTCCTACACAAACAGCACAGATTCCCACCTATAAAAATGTAATCAACGCACCCGAAGTGATCATTGCGGGAGCTGGCCCAGCAGGATTGTTTGCTGCGCTAAGGCTGTTGGAACTTGGATTAAAACCCATCATCGTGGAACGGGGCAAAAACGTGCGGGAACGACGGCGTGATTTGGCTGCGATCAACAAAGAACACCTGGTCAATCCGGATTCCAACTATTGTTTTGGAGAAGGTGGAGCAGGAACCTATTCCGACGGTAAACTATACACCCGATCAAACAAACGGGGCGACATTCGTGCAGTGCTCGATACGTTTTTTGCCCATGGAGCAGTGGAAGAAATACTCATCGACACCCATCCACATATCGGAACCAACAAACTTCCCGGAATTATTGTGGCAATGCGCGAAACTATACTCAATCATGGTGGAGAAGTGCATTTCGATACCCGGATTACCGGATTTGATTTTCAGAGTGATGCGTTTACCGGAATACACACCCAACATGGGAACAAAATACAAGCACAGGCGCTGATACTAGCCACAGGACATTCAGCCCGAGATATTTATGAAATGCTGAACACTGCCGGCGTGTATTTAGAATCCAAGCCTTTTGCTATGGGCGTTCGTGCAGAACATCCGCAAACGCTCATCGATTCGATTCAATATCATTGCGACAGCCGCGGAGAATATCTTCCCCCTTCCTCCTACTCGCTTGTTGAGCAGGTAAGCGACCGTGGCGTATATTCATTTTGCATGTGTCCGGGAGGCATTATCGCGCCTTGCGCAACTTCTCCTGGCGAAATTGTAACCAACGGTTGGTCTCCATCGAAACGCAATAATCCGTTTGCAAATTCCGGTATAGTCGTAGAAGTCAAACCCGAAGATCTCAAGGCGTTTGCATCCTTCGGTCCACTGGCAGGTATGAAATATCAGCAATCGGTTGAGCAGGCGGCTTGCCAGGCAGGTGGGGGAACACAAACGGCACCAGCGCAACGCATGGTTGATTTTGTGCAGGGAAAGCTGAGTAAGGATTTGCCAGCATCTTCGTATCAACCCGGAATTAAATCTGTAGATTTATCAGACGTGTTGCCCGAAGCAATTGCCCAACGACTTCAAGGAGCATTTCCGGAATTTGGTAAAAAGATGCGTGGCTACTTTACGAATGAGGCGGTTTTGCATGCCGTAGAATCACGCACCTCAACACCTGTGCGCATTCCACGGGATCAAACAAGTCTGCAACATGTGCAAATGCGTGGCTTTTTCCCCTGCGGGGAAGGTGCTGGTTATGCTGGAGGAATCGTTTCCGCTGCGATGGATGGGCAAAATTGTGCCGACGCTGTTGCACGATTTCTTCAGATCGGATAGTGGGCATCAACATTGGTTTGATTAAACGTATGACAACATCAGCAGACATTCAGTCGTGTTATCAGGCACAACAAAATTATTTCAGAAGTGGAATAACGCGTCCGGTTGCTTTTCGAAAAGAACAACTCCGAAAGCTCGGCAAAGCACTGACGGAATGGGAGCCTCAGATTCTGACTGCCTTGAATTCCGATTTGGGAAAACATGCGTATGAAGCCTATGCCAGTGAGATTGGAATTCTAAAAACCGAGCTCAATCATACCATTCGCTCACTGGAAGCATGGGAGCGCACAGAATATGTTCCAACACCTCTAGTTCATTGGCCTTCGAGTAGTTATATCTTGAAAGATCCACTCGGCGTGGTGCTCATTATTGGCCCATGGAATTATCCGTTTATGCTTCTCATCGGACCGCTCATCAGTGCGCTGGCTGCCGGAAACTGTGCATTCATCAAACCATCCAATCAAGCCCCTGCAACAGCTGCATTGGTGGAGCAAATGCTCAAGGCCATCTTTCCTGAAGAATACGTGTGTACGATTCAAGGCCCCGGAGCATTGGTGGGTCCTGAACTGATTATGAAATACCGTTTTGATCATATTTTCTTTACCGGAAGCGCATCGGTTGGAAAAGAAGTGATGCGGATGGCAGCAGAGCATTTAAGTCCGGTGACCTTAGAGTTAGGAGGGAAAAGTCCAGTGATTGTTGACAAGGATGTGAATGTATCTGTAGCGGCCAAACGGGTTGCTTGGGGGAAACTCTGGAACGCTGGCCAGACCTGTGTTGGCGCCGATTATTTGATGCTTCATGAAGACATTGCTGATGAGTTCATACAGAAGTATATACATTGGGTAAAGCACTTTTACGGGGAAGATCCTTCACAAAGTTCTTCTTATGGCAGGATTATCAATCAGAAACGGTTTGATGTATTAAGCTCCTATTTGGAGCAAGGAACACTACTATTTGGAGGCCAAACAGATGCCGCTCAACGCTATATTTCCCCCACGCTGATCACCGATATTCGTGTGGGCGCTGCTATTATGCAAGAGGAAATTTTCGGCCCCATTTTACCGGTTATCCGATACCGTGATAAAGAACAAGTATTGACGGAAGTGGCCAAACACCCCTACCCGCTTTCGTGCTACGTTTTTACAAAAAACCACGAAACAGAGGCATTCTATCACACGAACATCCGCTTTGGAGGTGGAGGAGTGAATATACTGCTTATTCACTTAGCCAATCCAGATCTTCCGTTTGAAGGCGTGGGCACCAGTGGCATGGGAAATTACCATGGTAAATACGGATTTGAAACGTTCAGCCACCGCAAATCGATTATGCGTACGAGCTTTTTTCCCGATATTCCTGTTCGCTACGCGCCGTTTAAGAATAAACTCAAACTGGCAAAATGGTTCATGGGTTAATTCAAACGCAAGCCAAAACGGATCAAAGGTTTTAAAGATTCGCCGGGTGTGAATTGACTGACAAAATCAATGCGCAGAATTTTGAGGATGTTATCCACTCCGACAAATAATTCGGTGTACAACGGTTTACTTTCCACCCACAGGATGTTGGCTCCAGCGACTGTTCCGAAACGGGTTTTCCGAAGCAAGGGAATTTTATTGATCAACCAGGTATAAAACTGGTGTTCATAATGGAGTTCGAGATAGGGGCTGTTTGTGCTGTTGGAGTAATAGTTGAGAGCATTGAATCGTCGTATGGAAGTCTCAAAGACGTTGAATGGAACAGCAGATGTAAAATTGCGGAGCAGAAATGTTTCGTTGCCATTGAAATGTTGAAAATCGACAAACTGCATCCCTGATTTCCCAAAATAACTTCCGGCGATGAGCTTGTATTTACTTTCTCCCAATAAGCCGAGTTTGATTTCATCCCCGATGGCTGCTTCCAGATGCGTGTATTGCACATCACTTCCAAATACACCTTGAAATGCTTGTGTAACTTCGAGAAAGAAGGAAGGCCAGGAGGATTCTCTGAGCAATTTTAGGTTCTCACGGGTTTCGTATTTCTGGTTGATGCGAAACCGGGATTTGATGGAGATTTTCGCTAGTTGAGAATGCGTGCTGTTGGCAATTGGATTAGTTCCTGCCGAAAAATTGGATGCATATGGCATATCTGTTTTTCTGCTCCAGCTGAAATCGGTGGCGTTATCATAACTCTGTCGATCCTGCCAACTGGCGGAAGCCTGAAACATCCATCCATTGAGGAGTTCTCTGTTCCAAGTGAGCTTGGCTCCTGTTCGCTCATACAGGCGAATCAGATTTTGTTTGTCGACCAAACTATAGGCAGCATTGATTAGCGGTGAAATTGGATTGGATTCATTGATTTGCGTGACCAGCCGCCCTGTTTCAATATGCCACCAATTGAACTTCTTCCGGTTTGTCATTTCCCAGAGTCTGACACCTCCTTTAAAACGTTCATCGGAAACACCATAACGTCCTTCCACTTCAACAAACCAAGCATGAAAATCGTCGTACGATTTGCTAAATCTGACTTCCGGTTTAAATACGAGCCCTTCGGTCACATTAAACGAAACCATGGCAATAAGGGGATTAACATTGAAAGAAGATTTTTTAAATGAATTCCGGAATGAATACCCAGTGATCAGTATTTCCCCAATTCCAACCTTGTTGCTTTTACGATCTACAGAATCGAGGTATGTTTTTGATGTTTCGATTGTTTCGAGACTATCGGCTTTTCTATAATTATTTTCTTCCTCAACGGTCAATGTCATTGGACGCGTTTCAGCCCAATAGGAAGTATCCATTTTATTGGCTTTATCCTCGACTTTGAAGATTTCGTTTCCGAAAAAATTCTTCGGATAAACCGGATGTAATTTATAGTTGGAAAAGACACCTACGGATTTATCCGTTGCCCCAAAACCTAAGAACTTGATATGACTCATAAGTTGCAACGACAATGGCATCCAGAGCGTGTCTTCCATTGGGATGTATTCTTGTTTTATGTAGAGCGTGTCGACATACTGAATCTGAGCATCCTTGGTAAGGTAAAGATCGAGGCTGTGAAGATGCCACGAATCGTCTACGATAAAGACTTCCCCGCGAAAACACGGATCTGCTTTTCTGCGGGGTTCAATGGCAATGCGG
>CALQRR010000014.1 GCA_943333015.1 Chitinophaga pinensis
AGAATCAGCTTCTGATTATTCAAGCAAAAACGCACCAGGGACAAATGCCCTTTAAGTCCGAGTTTGTTGGTTATGTTGGATCTGTGATTTTCGACTGTTTTGGCACTGATAAAGAGTTCCTGGGCAATATCAAAGGAGGAGCGGTCCTGAGCAATGAGTCTAAGAATACGGCGTTCGGAGGGTGTTAAGCGCTGTGTGAGCAGCTCAAACTTTTCTTTCTCTTGCTGGTCTTCAACCGTTCCAAATTTTACGCCTTCCTTTATTTCATTTTGAGCACGTAAAACATCCAAGCGATCTAGGCGAGCCTTCACAGCGTTGATAAGTTCGGCACTTGTAAAGGGCTTTGTAATATAATCGTCGGCTCCGAGTTCCATGCCCTCGCGCACATCACGACGATCAACTTTGGCAGAAATAAAAATAAAAGGAACGGATTGGAGTTTTGCTTCGTTGCGGATTTGTTCGATCAACCAGAAACCATCATAACGCGGCATCTTAATATCACATAAAATCAGATCGGGTAAAAAACTACGTGCTGCATTTAAACCTGTCTCTCCGTTATCAGCGCTTCTTACATCATACCCATGAAGAGAGATGATTTCCTCAAGATTTTGACGTAAAATCATTTCATCTTCAACTATTAAAATTTTCTTCATGCTCACTATGTTGTTTGGGTAATATTATGGTAAACTGGGCGCCACTTCCAAAGGTACTTTCAACGGATACGGTTCCTCCATGCAATTCAATAAGCTGCTTAACAATTACGAGACCTAGGCCAATTCCATGAATATTGATCGTGTTGGATGCACGGTAAAAGGAAGTGAAAAGATACTGGATTTCATCTTCAGGAATACCGATTCCATAATCTCTGAATTTGATGTGCAATTCATCCGCGCTATAATGTGCATGAACTTCCGGTATTTGAGCACTCCCCTTAGAATATTTAGAAGCGTTAGACAACAAATTATATAAAACATGACGCATTAATTGCGGATCAAGATGCATAAAAAATGGCTCGCCGGTAACTTTAAATGAAAACTCATCATTCCCATTGGAGAGCGATGCTTTATCATTTATTAAATCATTGAGCAATTCATTACAACAAATCTTTTTACGCTTGAGCATCATTCGACCGGCATCGGTTTTACCCAATACGAGAATATTATTCATCACCTCGGTCATCCACTTAATCTCTTGCTCGATACGATTATGATGCTGCGTAAATGATTTTGTGATGTCATCTGGCATCAAAAGCTGCTGGGAAATGCGCAGGTTCAGAATGTCCATGCTCGACTGAATCGTTGCCAATGGTGTCCTAAACTCGTGGGAAGCCAAATTGATAAAGTGGGACTTAAACTGGTTCAGCATGCGTTCTTTTTCCAATGCCGCCTGTGTGTTCTTCTCCGCAGTTTTGTGTGATGTAATATCATTCTGAACGGAAACGAACTGAACTACGTTTAATCCTGCATCAAAAACAGGAGTAAGATCGAGCAATAGCCAATACGGCTTTCCACTTTTGCTGTAATTAAGAATTTCACCATGATAGCTGGTCGCATTTGAAATCGCTTTTACAATTTTCTCAATTTCAATCATGTTGGTTTCTGGCCCATGCAGCATCTCGCATGTTCGCCCGTAGAGCTCTTCTAAGGTGTATTCCGACAATTCTGTAAAACTAGAATTAACCCATTCCACGCGTCCAATCGAATCAGTAATGATAACGATTGAATTTGTTTTTTCAGCAACAATGGCCAGTTGCTGTAATTCCTGATTTTTCTTAACGATATCGCTTATGTCACGCGCAATGCAAATAATGCCACCATCGGGTAAAGCGGTCAAGCAAATATCTTGGTAGATAAATGTCCCGTCTTTTTTAAGTCCGCGGGTTAAGCCTTGATAATATCCCTTGGCAATAAATTCAGGAAATACTTCGGTGCTGATACGTTCAATTTCATCGGGCGGATAAATAAACGTCCATGACTGCCCCAATAATTCTGATTCTTCCGAATATCCAAATAATTCAACATGCGCCTTGTTCAGATAGGTGTATTGATCCTGCCCGTTCATGATAGCAATTCCTTCCCGTGAATTTTCGATTGCCAAACGCTGCTGAAATAATATATTGTTGGACTCCCGCTGATCAGTGATGTCAAGCATTGTTCCAGAGATGCGGGAAGAAAGGATGTCGGACTCACTGATTTTGGCAATGAACTTCACCCACACTATTTCACCGTCTCTATTAACAATGCGCAATTCAAGTTCAACACGCTCTGTGGCGTTTTTCGCCAAGTCACTGCAATTCTTGCTAAATTGAGAAATGTCATCTGTATGAATCCATCCTTGCAGATTTCTTCCAAGTGTTTCCTCTTGTGTGTATCCTGTTATCTTTTCCCAGGCAGCATTCATAAAGCGGATACAGCCGAATTCATCCAGCTGAAATACAATTTCATGCAGCTGATTAATCAGGTCGTTGTATGCAAAATTATGTTCTATCGACTTGCTCCCCAGCAGGATCTGTTTGGTAATATCCTGCATGGAAACATGAATACAAACAACATTGCCCAATTCATCCAAAATCGGATTGAATACAGAATGCTGCCAAGCAATTATTCCACTCGGCAAAAATGTCTTGAAAATACCTTCTGAACGCACTTTTCGTTCATACGTTTTTTCAATACAGGAATTCATTCTCAGGGTATCTTCAGCAGAATAATAGGTGTTCGACTTCAGAAGATTTATCATCTCTCCATGTGGGAGTTCAAAAAATTCGAAGATAAAATTAGACCAAAGTATTTCTCCTGTTCCCAAATGCAGCTCCCAATCACCAAACTGGAAGGCTTCTCGCATCATTTTCTGACGAATGCCAGATGAGGAAGATTTTGAATGAGTCAACATTTTAATGCAGGGATTAAATGAAATGTTTGACGAATTACAAATATAGAGAGCAGCCTTCATAGCCGAAATGAGAACCAACCCCCATATTGGAGTCTTCAGATAAGCTACGCATTGGCTACATTTGCCAACCATTTCGATACAGAATCGTTTGTTATCAATGAAACCGATCAAAACCGGAGTTCTACTCCTACAACTGGGTACGCCCGATAGTCCTTCTACCGCCGATGTCCGTAAATACCTTCGGGAATTCCTCATGGATCCGCGGGTCATCGATGTTCCATATTTGCTGCGACAGCTGCTTGTAAACGGGATTATTGCCAATTTCAGAGCCCCTAAGTCCGCAAAACTCTACAAAGAGATTTGGACAGAACAGGGTTCGCCATTGCTCATATATGGAAAGGCAGTTCAGCAAGCCTTGCAACAACGCCTTGGTGAAAATTACATCGTCGAGCTCGGCATGCGCTACCAACAGCCTCCCATGCAAGAGGCACTCAGCCGCTTTCGGAAAGCCAAAGTGGAGAAATTAATATTACTTCCGCTGTATCCACAATTTGCCTCTTCCAGCACCGGCTCTTCACTCCAGAAAGCGTTCGAAACCATTGCCCAGTGGGAAGTCATTCCTGAAGTTCATGCCTTCGCATCTTATTACACCCATGAAGACTATATCCGCCTGTGGGCAGAAAAAGGAAAGGCATTAAATGATGGAAGTTTTGATGCGTTCATGTTCACCTTCCATGGAGTTCCATGGCGGCATATCCGGAAAACGGAATGCGGCGGAACGTGTCAACAAGGCCCGAAAGAATGTCCGGCAATCTCCGATCAAAATCACGTGTGTTATCGGGCGCAGTGTTTCGCCAATGCACGCGCCGTTCGTGATGCTGCAGGCCTTCCTCCCGAATTAACGTATATCAATTTCCAGTCGCGGCTAGGTAAAGACCCTTGGCTAACTCCCTACACCGATGAAACGCTCATCCGTTTGGCCAAAGAAGGAAAAAAACGCATTCTGGTATTTTCGCCCTCTTTCACAGCCGATTGCCTGGAAACGATTCACGAAGTTGGAGTCGAATACAACGAGTTGTTTCAGGAACATGGTGGAGAGAAACTGGTTTTAGTTCCAAGCATGAACAGCGATGCTGGTTGGATCTCATTTCTAGAAAATATGGTCCGTCAAAAAAGCTGATCCCATTCCGAGAAATTTCTTCACATTTATACCATCACCCCCGCTTAGGCGTTAAACCGGCGAATGCTTCCTAAACAGCTACGCTTTCTTCATCCTTACCTGCATTTTACCGGCTTGCTGCTGATGGTAGCAGGACTTCCATTTTCCCTCCTGCTGATGAGCCTTTCACAGTTTTTCATTGGAGGAAATTGGATTCTCGAAGGTGAATACGCGGAGAAATGGGCCCGTTTCAAATCCAATCGGAGTGCATGGCTCTTATGCGCCCTTTTTCTAATGCTGCTCCCGGGCATGCTCTGGACGGAAAACCTGAACGACGGATTCAAGCTCATCCGGATTAACCTGCCTTTTCTCATTTATCCGTTTGTGCTGGCATCTGTTCCTCCCTTGAAAAAATCATGGTATGAACTCCTGCTCAAGCTCAGCCTGCTTGCTGTTTTTCTGGCTACGTTGGCCTGCACCTCCATTGGTCTTCCTCGCTGGCTCAATGGAGAACTTTCGGACATCCGGAATATTTCACTCTTCATCTCCCACATTCGATTTGCCTTACTCATTGCACTGGCAATTTTGATTGGAATATGGATGCTCAGCTCGAAAGTCATTGCGTTGAGCAAACCCGAACGCGGATTCTTGCAAGTGATGATCCTCTGGATGACGGCGTTTCTTTTCATCCTGCAATCACTCACCGGATTGGGCATTTTGCTCACCATCTTGCTAGGTTGGGGAATATATACCGTGTGGAAAAAATATTCCCTCCGCACCGCATTGCTCATCTATGCAATTCCAGTGATTGTGGTTACAGGAATTACCTGGCAAGGCATTTCAGCTTGGAAAAACTATAAAACCCCCGATGCCATTTACGCATCCCCCGCGCCCGACACTACCATCCGAGGCAATCCATACACTCATGCGTTAACAGTGCTCGAAAACGGCCACTATGTACTGAGCTATGTGTGTGAACAGGAATTGCGACAGGAATGGAAAAAACGGAGTACACTCAACCTCGACAGTACCGATAAGAAAGGCCATTCAGCCTATTTTACACTCATCCGGTTTCTCAATTCGAAGGGATTGAAGAAAGATGCCGACGGTGTCAAGGCACTTTCCCAGCGGGAGGTCCGTTACATCGAGCAAGGTGTTGCCAATGTTAATTACACCGGGCTTTGGGGAATCCGGATGCGGTTTTATCAGTTGCTCTGGGAGCTCGATTACCGGCAGCGGGACGGGTCAAAACCTGTAGGACACACCATCATGATGAAGCTGGAATTTTGGAAAAATGCACGCCTTATCGTGAACGAAAATCCGTTTGCCGGCGTTGGTACCGGAGATGTTTCCGACAGTTTCAAAAAAGCATATCAGCAAAATGCCAGCTGGCTCGATCCTCAGTGGTGGATGACTGCGCACAATCATTACCTGTATACCGCCGTGGCTTTGGGTATTCCGGGTTTACTTTTCTTTCTGTACTGTTTTTTTGTGCCGTATTTGCGCAGCCGAAAAGACAAGTACATACCCCTCCGCCTATTTTTCATCATTGCTGTAATATCCATGCTCACAGAAGATACACTCACCACGCAGGCCGGTGTTTCCTTTGTCGCGTTTTATTACTGCTTTTTCCTTTTTGCACGGCCTTTTTCAGGAAGCACCTCTTCCTCTTCTTCCTCTGTCGGATCAACAGACTGATTCGTTCCACCTACCACTAGCACGATTTCGCCCTTCGGAACGTGTTTCTCATAGTAGTCGGCCAACTCTGTTAAACTTCCCCGCTTACATTCTTCAAACATTTTACTCAGCTCCCGAACGACTGCCGCTTTTCGGTCGACTCCACAAAACTCAGCCATTTGCCGCAAGGTCTTCACCAGTCGGTAGGGAGATTCATACAAGACAATCGTGCGTTCCTCACTAGCAAGCCGTTTGATTTTTGTCTGACGCCCTTTTTTATGCGGAAGGAAGCCTTCAAAACAAAACCGGTCAGCGGGTAATCCCGAGATAACCAAAGCAGGGATCAATGCGGTTGGACCAGGCAGGCATTCCACCTGAATTCCTGCTTCGATGCACGCACGTACGAGTAAAAAACCAGGATCGGAAATACCCGGTGTGCCTGCATCCGTAATAAGTGCAATGGTGGTGCTGTCTTCAATCAGCCGGATAGTTGCACTGAGAACCTGATGTTCATTGTGCTGATGAAACGCACGCAATGGCCGTGAAATATCTAGCAGTCGTAAAAGATTTCCCGAGGTCCGAGTGTCCTCCGCCAAAATCATATCCGCCTCCCGAAGCAAACGGATAGAACGCAACGTGATGTCTTCCAGATTCCCTAACGGCGTTGGAACCAGAATGAGTTTCCCCATATCAGGCGTTGTGCAGGTAGCGACGGTTCAGCAAATCGGCGAGCCCTTGAAAAGACTTACTCTCCGAATCCCAACTGTATTTCGATTTCAGTTCCTGGAAATAATCTTCCGCTTCGCCGTAATTCTCAAAATTATTCAGCTTGTCGAGCGCCTCGTTGTATTCGTTTACGTTATTCTTAAACAGATCTTTGAGGTACGCGAACTTTTCATTGATTCCAATGGCCGACTTGATGTTGGAAATGGGCTGACGGGTTGCTTGGTTGGCAACCGTCTTTTCTGCCGGCTTGGCAATTTTATCATATAAGGAAGCTGCCTTTTCAAAAATGCTTTCCTTTTTCGAATCAGCTGAAACAGGTTCCGGCTTAAACTCAATCTTACGCACCGTTGGAACAAAATCCTTCTGACGTTCCTGAAGCAAATCCACTTTAGGGGGAGTAACAGCAGCAGGAGCCTCCACAACAATTGGCTTAACAGCGTCTTCTTTTACCTGTGACGCATCAAACGTTTTCTGCCAAGCAATGGGCGATGGCTCAGGCGTTTTCTCCGAAACTACTTTTTTCTCAGGTGCCTTAACAACAGGTTCTGGAGCTTTCGCTTCTTCTACAGGGACAACATCGGCCTCAACAACTTCCTGCGGCGTTTCTACCACCATAACTGGTTCAGGCGTTTCTACCGTCACGGGTTCAGGAGCAGGAATTTCCACAGGAACAGGAACTTCTTCTTTTTCAGGAACAGAAACACGTGTTTCAACAACCGGTGCTGATGTACGGCGCTGATGTTCAGAGAGCGTGCGTAAATCGAGCAGTGATTCGTAAAGATCCCGAACATCTTTCAATGCCAGATCAACTTCCATCAACGGAATTGATTCTTTGTACTGAATAATACGGCTATACTGCTCTTCTACCTTGTAAAGCAAGTGTGTGATATCGTCGTGAATACGTTTCGCGTCCATAAGGGTTGATCCCGAATTGATGAATCGATGGTCTTTTATGTAGTTTTGTGGAATCAATCCACCGGGTAAAAATACGTAAATTCATATCGGTTGCTCTCATGTTTCTCGAAAACACTCTCCATTCTTCAAAGCGGCGCGGATGTATAGAAATAATCTGCGGTTCGATGTTTTCAGGAAAAACGGAAGAGCTCATACGCAGGCTGCGCAGAGCAACGTTTGCCAAACAACGCGTCGAAATTTTCAAACCTGCTATTGACAAACGTTACCACGAAGACAACGTCGTTTCTCACGACTCAAATTCCATCCGATCGACACCGGTCGAATCCTCACAAAGCATTTTATTGCTCTGCGGCGATGTAGATGTGGTTGGGATTGATGAAGCGCAATTTTTCGATTCCGAGCTGGTCAACGTATGTAACGAACTCGCCAACATGGGCATCCGTGTGATCGTGGCCGGTCTCGATATGGACTACCGTGGGTTTCCCTTCGGTCCCATTCCTGCCTTGCTTGCCACCGCCGAATATGTGACCAAAGTTCACGCAATCTGTATGGTATGCGGCAATCTGGCCAATCACTCCCACCGTCTCGACAACAGTAACGAAAATCTCGTTTTACTCGGAGAAACGGAGACGTATCAGCCCCTTTGCCGCGACTGCTTCTACGAGCGCAATCCGCTTCCATACACCGGTACTTCTGTTCGTAAAACATGATTCAGTATCCCATCAGTACGCTGGCCGACTGGCTGGGAGAAACTGCTTCAATTGCAGTACCTGAGACTATTTCAATTCGCGAAATTCTTTATGACAGTCGCCGGATAAATACTCCGGAAGACAGTTTATTCGTGGCGCTAATTACCCCCCGTAACAATGGCCATCGTTTTATCGAAGGACTAATCCGGCAAGGTGTTGTCAATTTTATCGTTCAGGAAATGCCCTCGAACGATTTACGACAACAGGCAAATTTTATTTGTGTGCCCAATACGCTTTTGGCCCTGCAGCATATCGCAACAAAACACCGCGGATCATTCACCCTGCCCGTTCTTGCAATTACGGGCAGTAACGGGAAAACCTGCGTCAAGGAATGGCTGTTTGAAACACTTCGGGAAGATTTAAATATCATCCGTAGCCCTAAAAGTTTCAATTCTCAGATTGGAGTTCCTTTGTCGGTTTGGCAAATACAGCCGGAACATGAGCTGGCCATTATTGAAGCAGGCATATCTGCCCCTGGAGAAATGACGGCGCTTGCCAAAATCATCCAGCCAACACTGGGCATTTTTACCAACATTGGGAATGCCCATGCCGAAAATTTTGCAAGCATTCACCAGCGGATTTCCGAAAAAATGAACCTCTTCGATTCAGTAGAAACGCTCCTCTGCTGTGCCGATCATGAAGCAATTATTTCAGAAGCCACACGTCGGAATATCTCCTGCCGTACCTGGGGGAAAAGTCAGAAGGCCCATCTTCAGATTATTTCTGAAGAACGGATCGGCACTCACACCCACGTGATACTTTACTGGAATGAGCAAACGTTTTCGCTCGAAATCCCCTTCTCCGATGCGGCCTCGGTGGAAAATGCACTGCATGTAACACTGGCTTTGCTGCATCTTCACGTCAGTCCGGAAAAGATTCAACCGCGGATCCTACAGCTGCATCCGGTAGAAATGCGCCTCGAATACCGCAAAGGCATCCAAGGAGCCACCATCATCAACGATGCTTGGAGTGCCGATCTTGAATCACTCCGCATTGCACTCGAAGCCATGGAGCAGGTGCAGCAACATCAGCAACGTACGCTCATCCTTTCCGACATCCTCGAATCGGGCAAATCGCCACAAGAACTCTACACAACCGTGGCTGAAATGCTGCGCCGAAAAGGTGTCAAACGTTTAATCGGTGTTGGAGAACAACTGATGCAAGCAGCTCCGCTCTTCTCTGGTGATAATATATTTTTCCCTTCCACCGAAGCCCTTCTCCAACACCTGCCGGCCATCTCCTTCCGCAACGAATGCATTCTGCTCAAAGGCGCCCGCATCTTTGGATTTGAACGCATCGCGGCAGCGCTTCAACAAAAAACGCACGAAACCGTACTGGAAATTCACCTTTCTGCCATGGTGAGTAACCTCAATTTCTATCGGAGTAAACTAAAGCCTGGCGTAAAAACCATGGCCATGGTCAAAGCATTTTCATACGGCAGCGGAAGTTTTGAAGTCGCCAATATGCTTCAGTTTAACAGCGTCGATTACCTCGCTGTGGCCTATGCTGACGAAGGTATCGAACTCCGACAGGCAGGAATCGCCCTGCCCATTTTGGTGCTCAGCCCCGAAGTCGAAAGCTTTGCAACCATGATCGAAAACCGTCTCGAACCTGAGATATACAGTTTTCGCATGCTTGATCTTTTCTCCCGCGAAGCCATTGCACGCAAAGGGTTTGACGGTCAGCCCATCCGTATTCATATAAAATTCGACACCGGAATGCACCGGCTTGGATTCGAAGAAAATGACATTCCCGAACTCATCCACCGCCTCAGGGAAATCCCACAACTCGAAACTGTCGCCGCTTTTACACACCTGGTCGCAAGTGGCGAAACAGCGCATGAAGCCTTTACCCAAGAACAATTCACCCGGTTCGAACGGTATGCCAACGCACTGGAAAAAGGGCTCGGGAAATCTTTTTTACGGCACGTGCTCAATTCATCTGGCATTAGGCATTATGCGCATGCTCAGTACGACATGGTCCGATTAGGAATCGGATTATACGGAATCGGTGAACCCGACGAACAGCAGCATTTATTGCCGGTGAGCACCTTTCGAACAACCATCTCACAAATTAGAAATGTAGCCGCAGGAGAAACCATCGGATACAGTCGCAAAGGCAAAGTCAACCAGCCATCCCGAATTGCCACGTTACCTCTTGGTTATGCCGACGGGTTTCTGCGAAAACTGGGCAACGGACGCGCAACCGTGAGTATTCATGGAAAAGAGGCGCCAACTATTGGCAACATCTGCATGGACATGTGCATGGTCGACATCAGTCATATTCCCGAGGCACAGGAAGGCGATTCGGTCATAATTTTCCAAAATGCGACCGACATATTCCGGCTCGCCGGCTGGCTCGAAACCATTCCATACGAAGTGCTGACAGGCGTTTCAGAACGGGTAAAACGGGTCTATTTTCAGGAGTAAACACACCGTGTTATTAAAATTTGAAGGGCGCATGAACCGGGCTATTCATTGCAAGTCCTCCTGCGCCTGTTGACGTTCTACCTGAAATGCTCATTGCTTAAAATTCCATTTCCATCTCAGGCAGAATAGGGGCGCCGTCCGGGCTTTACATTGCTATCCCTTGCGCGATCATCTTCCGCTAAAAAGATTACTGCATATAGGTAGCATCAACTTCCGAAAAACAGTTCAAACTGTCTTCCTGCTAATCCCATGCATTTGACTTAATTTGCACTTCAAAGAAATCATTCAGTGAGTATCCAGGTTTCCAACGTCACCAAACTCTACGGAGAACAAAAAGCACTCGATGGCATTTCATTCGATGTAAATCCCGGTGAAATTCTCGGTTTTCTCGGACCAAACGGTGCTGGGAAATCGACCATGATGAAAATCATTACCACCTTCATCCCGCCCACAACCGGCGAAGTGAAAGTCTGTGGTTTTGATATTCAGTCTCAAAGTATGGAAGTGCGCCGCAATGTTGGCTATCTGCCTGAGCACAACCCACTGTATCTCGATATGTATGTGCGGGAATACCTCGGTTTTATTGCCGGACTTCATAAGATTTCCAACAAAGACAAACGCATCAATGAAATGCTAGGTCTCACCGGACTATCTGCTGAACAACATAAAAAAATAGGCGCATTATCCAAAGGATATCGCCAGCGTGTGGGCCTTGCACAGGCGCTCATTCATGATCCGAAAGTACTCATCCTCGATGAACCAACGAGCGGACTGGATCCCAATCAACTCGCCGACATCCGCGAACTCATCCGAAACATTGGGAAAGAAAAAACCTTGATGTTTTCTACGCACATTATGCAGGAGGTGGAAGCGGTTTGCGACCGGGTGATCATCATTAATAAAGGTAAAATGGTTGCCGATGGAAAGGCGGGAGAACTCGGTTCACGCAGCACCGGATATAGCATCCGCGTGGAGTTCGACAAAGAAATTTCCCGTGGAGCACTGGCTTCCATCACCGGTGTCAAACGCGTAGAACGGATTTCGGAACAGCTATGGGAAATCTTCGCCGAAGGAACCGGAGATATCCGTCCTGACATCTTTCGGTTTGCCGTTGAAAAACAGCTCACTGTCCTTACAATCAACCGCCACGAGCAGAGTCTGGAAGAAATCTTTCAGGAACTAACGGGTAAAACAAGCCTATAATATTGAAATCACGCAGAATCACTGCATTCTGATTTGTATAGTCCCGCGCAATCTCTATTTTTGCCACCACTTCAATTCTTAAAACCCAAGATAGATGCCATATCTTTTTACATCCGAGTCAGTTTCAGAAGGACATCCGGACAAAATTGCCGATCAGATTTCTGATGCGCTGATCGATCATTTTCTTGCTTATGACCCAACTTCCAAAGTGGCCTGTGAAACACTCGTTACAACGGGTCAGGTCGTTCTTGCTGGAGAAGTAAAGTCTGAAGCATATCTCGATGTTCAGGATATTACTCGGGAAGTAATCCGTAAAATCGGATACACGAAATCGGAATACATGTTTGAGGCGAACTCATGCGGTATCTTTTCAGCAATCCATGAGCAGTCTGCAGACATCAATCAGGGTGTTGAGAAAAAAGATCCTTGGAAACAAGGTGCAGGCGATCAGGGCATGATGTTCGGATATGCAAGTCGTGAAACAGACAACTATATGCCGCTTCCATTGGAATTGGCTCATTTGCTCCTTCGCGAATTGGCAGATATCCGTCGCGAAAACAAGCAGATCAAGTACCTGCGTCCGGATGCAAAATCTCAGGTTACCATTGAATACAATGATAACAACGAACCTGTGCGTATCGATGCAATCGTGATCTCCACGCAGCATGACGATTTCGACACAGAAAAGAAAATGTTGGAACAAATC
>CALQRR010000015.1 GCA_943333015.1 Chitinophaga pinensis
AAACGGAGAAGGACATTATTTTCTCTCCGATGTGCATGGAAACCCTCAAATTATAAACTACCACGCCCTTCTGGCAGGAGTAAATTATCACCTCACAGAAAACAGCCCTTTCGATCCCTTTGTTGGCATGCAACCAGGCCTCGGTCTTGTTGAGGGTGTTCGCCTCATCGGAACGTCTTCATCTAGATTTGAGGCTGTTCCATTACTTTCATTTTGCGCTGGGACGAATTATTATGTTGGTTCGATCTTTCATTTTTTTATCAAAGTGCGTTACCTCCAAGGACAGTCGCTCTCTGCAACCGATTATAAAGTTCCACTCGGTGAATTTCGCCTAATGGCAGGACTTGGATTTAATGTTGGTGTGAGGGATAAATAAAGAATTATGCCCCCGAAAGCTCTGGATACTGCATCTTCAATCCTTCGAGGTATTCCACAATGGTAGAAGCGATGATAAAATCTTTGTACCAGTTTTGATCCGATGGAACAATGGTCCACTTTGCTGCTTTGTTGCACTGATCAAAAATGTCTTCATACGCCTCCAAGTAGCTCGGCGTTTTTTTCGCTTCCGTGAGATCGGATGTTCTGAATTTCCAGCGTTTTTCAGGATTCGACAACCGTTCGTCGATCCGTTGCTTTTGTTCTTCTGGAGAAATATGTAAAAAGAATTTGAAAATATGGGTGCCCGATTCCTTTAACAATGATTCCCAAGCGTTGATATGGGTGAAACGTCGTTTTACTTCATCCATAGAAATAGACTCATGAACGCGCGGGAAAAGGACATCTTCATAGTGTGAACGGTTAAAGATCTGAATCATTCCTTTTTCGGGTGCATGTCGGTGAATTCGCCAAAGAAAATCATGTGCTTTTTCCTCTTCCGTGGGTGTTTTAAACGCCTGAACCCGACAACCCATAGGATTGACGCCACTGAACACATTTTTAACAGCACCATCTTTTCCGGATGCGTCCATGCCCTGAAGAATAATCAGCACACTGTGTTTCTTTTCGGCATACAGTATATTTTGAAGTTCTCGCAAGCGGACTAAAATACTCGTCAGTTTTTCTTTGGTTTCTTCTTTTTGAAGTTCCTTCGGTGATCGGGTGGATGTATTTAATAAATGTGCCATAGTTTAAATGAATAGGTTGATGAGGATGCAAAAAAGACTTACTCCGATTAACACAAACATTCGGGGAAGTGCCAGTTTTTTGACATTTTCCGAGGCCCAAACGCGGATGTAGATTGTTTTTAAAATGTTGTTGCTGAAAATTGCCAGAAGACAAGAAGTAACCAAACTGTTCACAGGATTCTCAAATTGCCCTTGAAACACATTCATCAGAAATGGGTCAATATCCGTAAACCCAACTATTACTGCTAGGATGTTCAGTCCAGAAGCGCCAAAAATGGTCAGGCTATATTGTGAGACAAGAGAAAAGAGCAAGTATAATCCAGAGAAAACAAGTGCAACTTTCAATTCCAACGGGTTGTTGCTCAATGTAACAGGAGCTGGAATAGAATCTTCGTTCTGGTTTATTTTTCTTTTGAATAATATATATGCCGCAAGCGAGGCGGTGAATGTCATTCCGAATAAATAGGGTATTAGGCTGATGGCCAGTTCCTGATTAAAGATGAGAACGAGAATAGCGATGCGTATTAACATGGCAGTATTGGCAAGTAAAATCCCTACGGCATTTGAAACCGCACTGCCTGCACTGGATTGACTTTGACGTGATAAAACAATCGTTGCAGCTGTACTGCTATAAAATCCTGCAAGAGCACCAGAAATTTCCTCTCCGCTTTTCGGGAAAATGAATTTACGGATGAGGTAGCTTAAGTAGGAAATTCCTGAAATGACAACAACTGCCAGAAACAGTTTATACATTGACAATTGCTCAAATCCGGGGATAGGTGTATCGGGCACTATGGGTAGAATGACACCTGCCATTGCCAGAAATTTGGCGAGCGTAATAAATTCATCATCCGCTGTTTTGCTAATCAGGCCTTTGAAATACCCTTTCATTTCGGTCAGCACTAGTATGCCTATGACCAATATGAGCACCATGCTGCTGGGCAGCAGAACAACACACGGCCCAATGCTATAAGTGATCATGGCCACAACGAGGCTTGTAATTCCCATGTGGGATAATTCGCGGCTACGTTGGAAGTAATATACGCTTAACCAGAGGCCGATTAGAAAACCGCCACCTAGGAAGAGGCGCCATTCATCCGGATCAAGTTGAAACAGAATAAATCCTAAAACGCCGATGAATGCAAACGTTCTATCAGTCCCGAACAAGGTGCCGCTTGGTTCATTGGCATGCAACCGACGTTGTTCCAAACCAATGAGCAGGGAAAACAATCCGGAAAGCAATAAATGAAGCACATCTGCTGGAATGCGATTGATAAAATCCATACGTGATTAAAAATAGACAATCGTATTTATAATGTCCGAATAAATTGAATTAATTCTGGCATCCGCCTGTTGGTTACCCAGCCCAGTTATCCCTATCGAGGCTTCTTAACTGGATTGCTTCTGATAAATGTACCAATTCAATATCTCGGGCACCTTCCAGATCGGCAATGGTTCGGGATACTTTGAGGATCCGGTCGTATGCTCTTGCGGATAAAGAAAGTCGTTCCATGGCTGTTTTAAGTAACTGATTCCCCGTATCCCCAATCTGACACCAGGTGCGCAGCATCCTAGAATTCATCTGAGCATTGCAGTAGATTCCGGGAATTTCGTTGAACCGTTCTTTTTGAACATTCCTGGCAGCAACAACCCGATCGCGAATGGCAGAACTTCGCTCAGAACTTCGGGCGGCCGTTAGTTCTTCAAATTTTACGGGCGTCACTTCTACATGAAGATCAATCCGATCGAGCAATGGTCCCGAGACGCGGTTGAGGTATTTCTGGACAATGCCCGGTCCGCACACACATTCTTTTTCAGGATGGTTGTAAAATCCACACGGACAGGGATTCATTGATGCAATTAACATGAAACTGGCAGGATATTCAACCGTTGAGCGGGCTCGAGAAATGGTTACGATGCGGTCTTCTAAGGGCTGACGCATTACTTCGAGCACGGTGCGCTTAAATTCAGGAAGTTCATCCAGAAACAACACACCGTTGTGAGCCAGTGAAATTTCTCCTGGTTGGGGATGTCCGCCACCGCCCACAAGTGCCACATCGCTGATTGTATGGTGAGGATTTCTGAAAGGGCGGGAGGAAAGGAGCGATGAATTCTTTCCCAGCTTCCCAGCTACCGAATGTATTTTGGTTGTTTCCAGTGCTTCCTCCAATGTAAACGAAGGTAAAATGGAGGGTAATCGTTTGGCCAACATTGTTTTTCCAGCGCCGGGTGGACCAATCAAAATTACATTGTGTCCTCCTGCTGCCGCAATTTCCATGGCACGCTTGATGTTTTCCTGACCTTTCACATCTGAAAAGTCGACTTCCGAAAAGTCATGTGCAGCAGCAAATTCAACTTCCGGATCGATGATAATCTGTTCGAGCACATCTTCATGCGATAAAAAACGAATGACTTGTTCGAGGTTGGAAGCACCATACACTTCAAGGCCACTTACAATAGCAGCTTCCCGTGCATTTTCCATAGGAAGAATTAATCCTTTAAAACCCTCTGTTTTTGCCTGTATAGCAATAGGCAGTGCACCACGTATTGGTAGTATTCCGCCATCGAGTGATAATTCTCCCATCAGGATGAATTCAGGTAAGCGTTCCGGAGGGATTTGCCCAGAAGCAGCGGCAATTCCCATCGCAATGGTGAGGTCATAGGCAGAACCTTCTTTCCGGATGTCGGCAGGAGCCATATTGACAACGATTTTTTTACCGGGCATGCGATAGCCATTAAGGTTGAGCGCAGATTCGATTCGTTGTTGGCTCTCTTTTACGGCACTGTCGGGCAAGCCAACGAGAAAGAATTTTATGCCTTGAGAAACGGTAACTTCCACTGTAATAGTGGTGGCATTGATGCCATACACGGCACTGCCAAATGCTTTGACGAGCATAGATAGGGATAATGAATAAAATAATAGCGTATATCTACCCTTACGCATTCCGGGCCCGGAACGGCACTGAAACGTTGTAGAACGAATTTACATCATTCGCTCGATTCCTCCAATGAGGTTATGAATTACTTTGATATGAATTTCTTGCGCACGATCGGCATATTGGCTATGTGGTGCCCGAATTTCAACATCGCACAAGGGTGCCATTTTTCCACCGTCTTTCCCAGTAAGTCCAACGATGGTCATACCTTTTTCGCGTGCAACTTCCATTGCTCGGATCACATTAGCTGAATTTCCGCTAGTGCTTATTGCCAGTAAAACATCGCCTTTGTTTCCAAGTCCACCGATATAACGGGCAAATACTTCTGAATAGCCGTAATCGTTTCCTACACAACTGAGATGTGAAGGATCGGAGATAGACAATGCAGCCAGTGGCGCCCGGTCGTCACGAAACCGACCACTCAGCTCTTCCGCAAAATGCATGGCGTCACACATCGATCCGCCATTGCCGCATGAAATGATTTTTCCACCTGCTTTCAAGCAATTGCCCATCCGAGTAATGGCTTCTGAAATAGATGCAATGGCATTTTCATCGGCCAGAAAACGGGACAAAACAGCTGCTGCCTCCTGAAGTTGGACGTGGATGTAGTCTGTTTGGTTCATGCTTCGTCGTCGTAAGGCAGATAAATAAATCCTGCATTTTCTTTCATCAAAGCAAATACACACAGGAATTGCTTTGGATCTTTGAAGCTCTTTTTGAACGCTTCCAGTTTGTCTTCCTGAACAATTTTGCGGCGCACAAATTCCTCTAACGTGGAGGCATTAATACTCCATTCGAGTGCGAGTTCTTCTTTATCGATGATTTGTTTTCCCAGATTTACTTCCTCGCGGGACGCTACAAATACTGGATATTTCGAGACCTGATTGTCGAGGATTTCCTCAGCAATTTCACGGATCGATTCTTTATAAATCTGCAGGTTCTGGTTAAGTTCCTGAAGATCTTCGGCATGTTGTTTTGTGTCGAGCATTGGCCCCGCAAGTTAGGAAATCAAAGTACCTTCTTCCGAACCTGTTCGTGAAGAAATCTCAATTTGACATATTTCTGAAGCGTATAATGTGCCGTAAACCTTGCAATCACCCATCCATAGTAGCCATCAAGGAAACCGGCACGCAGGATGAAATCACGAAAAAAAGCAAATCCGGGCCGCACTAACAGATCCCACCATCCGGCTTTCTTGTTCTTTTCCAAATAGGCTTGAGCAGCAATACCGGAGAAATAATCCAGCTTTTGGATGTGTTCGTCAATGGTGTAATACGTATAATGGAGTATATCCCCCGAGAGATGAATGATTTTCGCATCCGAAAATGGCGCGGCTTTATCGTGCGGATTTACGCCCGACCAGCGCACTTTTCGCCTGTCAAATACGCGCAATTTTATGTCAGGATACCAGCTGCCATGATGAATCCAATGTCCGCAATAATTACTCAGACGGTTCATGGTATATCCATCCGCATCTTCTCTTTGCTTCAGGTTAAGAATTGATGTTCTGAGCGTATCAGAAAGCACTTCATCCGCATCAAGGGATAAGACAAGGTCATTGGATGCCTGAGTCAGTGCGTAATTTTTTTGCTGGATATGCCCTTCAAACGCATGTTCGAGAAAAAGGGCACCCGCTTTTTCTGATATGTTACGTGTTTGGTCGGTTGAAAATGAATCAACCACCACAATCTCGTCCGCAATTCCCTTTAGTGATTCAAGGCATCGGCCGATATTGCGTTCTTCATTGAAAGTAATAATGACGGCAGATAACTTACGCATACGAGCCAAACCTACAAAAATAGACCGGACAAAATAAAAAAAGGTCTACCTGAGAACAGGCAGACCTTTTTAGGTAGATTATATAATTATTGGCCAAGAAGCTCAACAATACGCTCCAAACCTTTATTGTAATTAGTGATTTGATTCGCATCCAATTTTCTTGAAGCAAGATTGGTTGAACAATCTTTCAATACATCAATAAAGCTTGCAACATTAACATTGTTATTTTCAAAGATGTTGCGGATAACGGCTTTGGTGTTAAGTTCCTTACTTTCATCATACAAGTTGATGATTTTACGTAGTAATGCAACTTCAGAATCAACAGGAGCAGAAGAGCTTCCGAATCCAGCTGGGTTTCCAGAACCTGGAATGTTCAATTTGCGATCTAAACTATCTGACTCACCATTGAGGTAGCGAATAAAATCATTCAACTCAATGTCGAAAATTTTTGACAAATCCGCGAGACGATTAAGGCTCAATTTAGTCACACCGCGTTCAATTTTAGAGTAGGCGCCGACAGTAATGTCAAGTGCTTTCGCTACATTTTCCTGACTCATGCTCTTTGAGACCCGAATTAGTCTCAGGCGTTCTGCTTGTTTTTTCATGGAATATTTAAGATGGTTGAAGTACAAATTTACAAACTTTACTCTTCTGAGATGAAAAAAAATCAATATTTGAGCGAATATTCTACATCTTCCTGCTCTTTATGGATTGTCGAATGACGCAAATGCCTAAAAGAGTTCAACATAGCGTTTCAAAAATTTACTTTGAAATGACAGACACTTCCACCTAAGTAACCCTAAAGGGTTATATAGAATGCTTTAAAATTGCATTTATGCTTTAGTGATTGTTACGAATGGTAGAATATATGAACCGGAATTCCGGAATTCTTATTTGGAATGGGTTTAAATAAAGAGAAAGCCGTGTCTATGACAATTCAATGACATACTTGGGAAGCTCCTGATGTATTTTTGTTGTCCAGAAATCAATGTTTTGAAGGAATTCAAAGTCATCGCATTTACACATCGTCGCACGCCCCTTGATCAGGTTGGGCGTTATCACATTGCACCAGAGCAGCGTGTGAAACGACTTGAAATGCTAAAGACGAATCTTCGTATTGATGAATTATTGTACTTAAGTACCTGTAACCGTGTTGAGTTTGTATTTATTACGGATGAACTTCTTTCCGGTGATTTCCTGAATCGTTTCTTTACAGCATTTGCCCCGCACTGGTCCAATCAGGAGGTGATGCAGGCAATTGAACAGGCGCAGGTGATGGAAGGTGATGAAGCCATTCGTCATATGTTTCATGTAGCATCATCATTAGATTCTTTGGTTGTTGGTGAGCGTGAAATCATCACTCAGGTTCGGTCGGCTTACGAAGATGCAGCAAAAGATAAACTTAGCGGTGATTCTATCCGCTTGTTGATCCGCAAGGTCATTGAATCGGCGAAAGAAATTTTTACCGACACGCCCATCGCCCGCAATCCTATATCTGTGGTGTCATTGGCCTACAGACAATTGCGAACCATGCATGTGAAAACAGATGCCCGTTTTCTTATTGTTGGTGCCGGTCAAACAAATAGCAACTTGTGCAAATACCTTCACAAACATGGCTTCCGGAATTTCACGGTGTTTAATCGGAGCATGGAACGTGGAGAAGAACTTGCCAGAAACATTGGTGGAACAGCTCTTCCTCTGTCTGATCTGGCGTCGTTCAATAAAGGATTTGATGTGCTTGTTGCCTGCACAGCGGCCGCAGATCACCTGATACATCCAGCTTTATTTGGTCACCTGCTTCAGGGCGACACCGATCGTAAAATTGTCATCGATCTGGCCATCCCGTATGATGTGGATCCGCATGTTTACAAAGAATTTGATGTTACTCCCATTTTGGTGGAAAGCCTCAAACAAGCTGCGGAAGAGAATCTTGCACTACGCAAGTCAGCACTGGTTCAATGTGAAGAGATCATTGACAAGCATTGTGCAGAATTCAGAACCATGTTTCGGGAGCGTTTAATAGAACGGGCGATGAAAGATGTTCCCCGTAAAGTCAGGGAAATCCGTGAACATGCCACCAACAATGTGTTTGCACGTGAACTGGAAGGTATGGATGATGCATCCCGGGAGATACTTGAGAAAATGCTCACTTATATGGAGAAGAAATACATCAGTGTGCCGATGAAACTGGCCAAAGAAATATTACTGGAGCAGCACTAAAAAGCATGGCACGGAAAGTTATCATAGGTTCACGAGGTAGCGATCTTGCTCTTTGGCAGGCACATTTCACGAAACGACAATTAGAAGGACTCGGTCATCCGGTTGAAATCGTTATCATCAAAACAAAAGGCGATCAGATTCAGCACCTTGCTTTTGACAAAATTGAAGGCAAAGGTTTTTTTACCAAAGAGCTTGAAGATGCACTGCTCGCTGGAACCATCGATCTGGCGGTTCATTCCCATAAAGACCTCCCAACGACTTTTCCTCTAGGTCTTACCATTGCAGGAGTTTCCTATCGGGAAGATTCCTCCGAATCCATACTCATTCGTCCGGAAGCACACGACAAAACGCGTGTCCTTGGATTGTGCCAGAATGCGCGTGTAGGAACATCGTCTTTCCGGCGAAAATCCCAATTGCTCCATTTACGTCCTGATTTGGAAATCACCGATTTGCGCGGGAATGTTCCTACCCGGGTAGATAAGCTGCAACAGGGTAATTACGATGCTATTGTTCTCGCGTCTGCCGGACTGAATCGTCTGGAACTCGATTTGGGGGAATTGCATCGGGAGATTCTTCCAACAGACTTGTTCATTCCGGCTCCTGCACAAGGGGTGTTGGCGTTTCAGGTTCGGGAAGATGATGCTGATATGAGACACATTGTTTCCCGCATTCATCATGTCGATGTAAAGGAAGCCATTTATGCAGAGCGTGCAGTTCTTAACCGACTTGATGGTGGATGCCTTCTACCACTGGGCGTTTTTTGCGAACGGAAACTCGAAGGATTTCAGCTTTGGGCATCACTCCAGCCGCTCGATGGAAAGCCGTTTCGCCGTGTTTTTCTGAGAGATATTGAACCTGAAATATTGGCTCAAAAAACACTCACTGCGCTTACCCGCGAGGAAAATCGAAACGTTTTCATCAGTCGTGAACCGGAACTGGCATCCAGTTTTTCCAAACAACTTCGTGATTACGGATTTCAGGTCGAAGCATTTTCACCCATTTCATTTGAATCCATAGAGATTCGCCATATTCCTTTTGCAGACTGGGTTTTCTTTACGAGTCCTCGTTCGGTGCATTATTTCTACCAGCAGGAAATTCAATTACCCGCGCACATGCAAATTGCCGCGCTCGGTTCAGGAACTGCCGCCGCGCTTCTGGAAGCAGGAATTACGCCTGAATTTATTGGACAGGATGAACCTACATCGGAGGTTGGAAAGAAATTTTTGGCATTTGCTGCTCATAAATCGGTGCTTTTTCCCTGTGCCGAAAAAGGACTTCGTTCCATTCAGATGGCTATTCAGGATGCTGCTGAGGTGCATGACGTTCCAGTATACAGAACCGTTGAAAAAGAAAACGTACAAACGACCGCTGCAGACATTCTGGTTTTTACCAGTCCCTCTTCTGTCAATGCCATGAAAGACCAATTCCGTTCTGGACAAACATTTGTCGCCATTGGTCAGAGTTCAGCTGAGGCACTTACTTCTGCCGGAATTTCAGAAGTACACATCGCTCCATTTACAACCTTGGCAGCACTGGCAGATCTGGTTTGCGGACTTTGATTTCAGCTTACCCCAAGCTCCTTTACTGTCAGCCAGGCCATCAATCCCATTCCTGTAATCAATGCCTCTTCGTTTATGTCGAACGTTGAGGTGTGCACACCTGATGTAAAAGCGCCGTTTTCGCCCGCTGTTCCAAGTCGGTAAAAACACGATGGGTATTCTTGCGCAATCCAGGCAAAATCCTCTGCTGTCATTCTTTTCTCCAGCAACTCCACATTTTCGGCGCCCAGATATTCTCCCGCTGCTTGCACACAACGTTCGGTTAACGCTTCATCATTATCGAGGACCGGATAACCTTTTCGGATTTCAACTTCCGCTTTTACGCCCATGGCATGTGCCGTTTCGGTACAAATTCGATGAATGTGCTCATGGGCACGCATTCTCCAGGGTTCGTCCATTGTTCGGAATGTACCTTCGAGTTTCACCTCATCTGGAATTACGTTGGTGACTCCGTTGGCAATGATTTTTCCGATAGAAAGAACTGTTGGTGTTCCGGGCGCAGCAAGTCTGCTGCTTATTTGTTGCAACGCAAGGATGATTTGTGCCGCGGCAACAATGGGATCGTTTACCTGATGCGGCATTGCTCCATGGCCGCCCTTGCCACGAACAGTAATATACAGTTCATCAGTGGAAGCCATGTATTTTCCCCCTCGGAATCCGACTTTCCCGGCAGGCAAGGAAGGGAATACATGCTGAGCCAGCACTGCAGCAGGGATTTTATCATCAAACACTCCTTCCTTGAGCATAAGTCTTGCGCCGCCGGGCAATTTTTCTTCACCGGGTTGAAACAGCAAAACGACTTCCCCATTCCATTGCTCCCGAATTGCATGTAATATCATTCCAGCTCCCAGCACACATGCCGAATGCACATCATGGCCACAGGCATGCATAATTCCTGCATTCACAGAAGCATAAAGAGTGTTCGAATTTTCCAAAATCGGAAGGGCATCCATATCTCCGCGAAGCGCCAGTGTTTTCCCAGCTGTTTTCCCAGTAAGAACTGCACGAATACCCGTTTCTACCCAGCCTCCAGTAAACTCAATTCCAGTTTCTGCCAGTTTGGTTTTCAGAAAGGCACTCGTCTGAAACTCTTCAAACGATAGTTCAGGATGTTGGTGGATGTGCCGGCGGATTTCACGAATGGCCGGAAAAAGGCGCTGGGCTTCTTCCTGAATGCGGAGTTTAAGCGATTCTTCCATACAGACTATTTGCTGAAAATCATTTTTAAGGCCATGAGCAAAATGAACACGCCAAAGATTTTACGCATCAGTGCTTCATCAATGTTCAATGATATTTTGGATCCAATCCAGGCGCCAATGACAAATGTAGCACCGATGATCAGACTGTATTTAAAATTGAGATTTCCTGATTTGTAATAATTCATAGCCGCCAGAAAGCCAACGGGCATTAACAACATTCCGATGGAGACTCCTTGTGCCTGATGTTGTGTCATACTAAGGAAATACACCAAAGCCGGAACAATGATAATTCCTCCGCCGATGCCAACCATTCCACTGGCCATTCCAGCAATAAGGCCGACCAATAGCAGCACGATAATAATAGAAAGATCCATAGGTGGTTTAGTGGACATGAATTAAAAATCTGTTGTGAAGGAAAGGTAAAAAACTGCAGGTAAAAGCGTTCCGTCTTCGAAGCCGCGTGCAACATCTAAACGGACAAAATATCCTAAAACACGTGTTCTTAAACCCATTCCATAACCAGCTACCAATGGTTCACGTTGGTTTTGGAGAATGACTTTAATTGGGCCACTTTCAATGGTTTGCTGATTGAAAGTGTTTTCTTCAGAATAGGGTGATCCACCTGTAAAAGCTGTTCCCGCATCAAAAAAACCAACTACCTGCAGACTGTTGAGAAAATCAGATTTGGGTGGATATTTGAGAAAATACCGAACCATATTCCAGCGTATTTCGGCATTGAACACTGCGAAACTAGAACCATTTCTGATGTTTTGATAAAATCCGCGGACATTCGTTCCAATGGTTTGAAAAATGTATTTCTGTGATGGGTCTGCCGCTAGTGAATTGTCGAATCGGGGTATGAACCAGGAATCCACACCGCCGAGGTAAAACATCACTTTGTTAGGACCAAAAGAAGTCGCGCCAGCAAGCCGTGCAGCCCAAATCATTTCCCGTGTGATGCGGCCATATTGACGAACGTCAGCACCCAGGATTGTAACCGACGTTTTGGGTTCTTCCAACCGGTGAAAATGTTCTGCAGTAACCTTGAGCCGTGTGCCAGTCATCATATTCAATCCAAACGGAAATGTATTGTCGAAAACAAACTCCGTTTTCACCTGCCCCCAATGTGCAAAGGTTCTTGGTTGTGAAAGGTTGGCCAAATCAGTTGCTAAATAAACAGTTCGGTCATTCCGATACGATACGCTTCCGTCTAACCGTGCTACTTCGCTGAATGGATACGATAACTTGCCGCTCACGGTGTGCAACAAAACCCGCGTTCCTTCCAGAATATTACTTTGCAGCCCTTGTCGGTGAAAAATCAAGGTGCGGTCGAGCCGTTTTTTTAACGACTGAAAGGCCAGCAGATATTCGTTACCTGTGAGATTTCCAGCCAAACGAATTCCGCCGGTGATTCTATAATCTTCAAATAAATCGGCCAGTCCGATCCGGAATAATCCGTTGATGGGAGGATTTTGAAAGCCACTCCCAGTATACGGTTGATAGGTCATGTTCAAAAA
>CALQRR010000016.1 GCA_943333015.1 Chitinophaga pinensis
CAAGCAGTATGCTGGACGATTGATTGTCCATCAAATTCTTTTCTGTTGATCAAGCCATTGGGTAAACCAGCGGCAGAATTACCAAAATACTGATCCAATTCGTTTCCTGTAGCCGTTCTATAATCATTGGGATAATGCGTTCCGGCCGGTTCTGCAAAGAAACCAGCATGCACAGCTATTGCGACCATTTTATCGCCATAAAGATTATGAACCAACGTCAGGCTTTCAGCCGCCCTTGGACAATTCCCACAGGTTTGACCAGTAAAATCTTCAATGAGTATTTTACGCATCACAACTTCTGTATCCCCTGGAACAGGAGAAACGGGAGTATTACCATAAGGGGCATCAATTTTATCGCAACTTGTAACAAGAACAAATACGAGACTGATTGCGAAGAAGAGAGCTTTTTTCATGTACAAAAACATCTAAATAAAGGTACGTCGCAGTTATGATGTTTAAAAGCTGCTTGTAATAGAAATTGACATCCCATTAGAAGCGGGTACATTTCGACAAACACCTCCAACGCAAAAGATTCCGGCACGCTGTCGTCCATATTGCAACATAATGCGGTTTCCATTCTTATTGTAGCCGGCATTTCCTGTGATGTAGTGTATTTGTTTGACGACATCCGGATTCCCGTAATTGTATTGATCAAATACTGCAACAAACCAATTGGGAGCGAATGTATATTCCACCATTCCCATTGCCCAGCTGCCTAAATCTTGTTTAGAAAGCAACGACTGCACCTCAAAGCGGATTGTGTTGGTAGGATTAATTTTATAGGCAACATCTACCACTGCCATATCTGCGAAAATGGTTCCGAAGCCGCTGAGGCCCTGAACGACATCTTTGTTATACACCCAATTGAGGTACATCACAGTTGCTTTCCATTTCGCATTGAACTTGCGATGTATTTCGATGTGAAAATCGCGAAAGAACATTTGGTTAGAAGCCTCGAAAAATGGAGATGTGTATCCCAAAGTATCATTTTCAGTTGGATTCTTTACAATACCATTGGTTCCAGAAAAGTTTATCGTGATTTCAGTTCCATACTTCCCCCCAAGTTTGGAGCCTTTTTTCAAACGATAACTTAATTCTGCCTGAAAGCCCATTTCTCCGTTGGGCTGAGTTGCATATGGGTAAATAGTTGCGGGAAGATTATACGTATGTTGACGTGTGAGTGCTGGGAGAAAGTTGACATTCGCCCCTATTCCGGCCGCAGTTCTATCGGAACGGAAATCGAAATTATCGAGGCGTTTCGCGGCCAATAACAAACCAAACCCTTTGGTAGAATATGTTGTAGTAACAGAAAGTGCCTGACCAGGATGGTAAATCAAATTATTGGTAGCATTGGGATCATTGTACTTGTATCCATATTCGGCCTGAACATTGAATTTCCCGCGAATGATGTTCATACGCCCAGCAAATGCAGCCACATTTTCGGGAAGATTATAGATTGGATCCTGATCGCTTTGGAAGCGACTAACTGCACTTCCACCAAATATCACCGTTGTTTTTGCATCATTTAGCTGAGGGATCAATTCATTGAGATTTACCTCTGCATCGAAAGCACGAATAATCCCTGGACTGAGGGAGAAAAAAGTGCGTTGACGTGCAATCAACCCTTTGAAATAAAGCCCTTTAACAGGTTGATAACGTACCCGAATACCATCAAAAGCATTGTCGTACCCCAAACCTCGTTCTTCATAAGCTCTTAAAATGAGTCCGCCGCCAAACTGCTCGTAAAAATTCCCAACAGTTGCTTCCAGATTATCATTCTTGTATGAAGCGAATCGGAATGGGATACCGGAACCTTTATAACGCGGATCAAATCCTTGCATCACATTGAGGTAATTCTCATAGCGAATCCCCCCCGTAAAATCCCCTTTCGTATACCACAGGTTCATGAACCCGTTGGTAAGGATTTTCTCAGGTACTACAGGAGCTCCTATTAAAGAATCTCGATTGTAATACTGAGCATCTAATTGGAAGTTGCCATGCAATTCTCCCGATTCATTTTTCTGCGCTTCCAAAGAGCTGCATGCTGCTACTATAAAAAGTAACAGGGCAATGTACCTATATCCAATTTCCATTTTAATTTGTCAGCGGCTTTCCTTTTGCCAACTTTTTCACCATTTCAAATAGCTCCGTCTCACTTCCTTCGGTATAGCCGTTGTGTTGCCATACAATCTCTTTGTTCCCATTAATGAGAAAAGTCTGAGGAGGGTTGTTCACGTTCAGTGCACGTTTGAAGTCGGAGTTCGGATCCAAATAAATTTCATAACTCCAACCACGACCATTGACAAAAGGAGCCACTTTGGTTGCGTTCCTTGAATCATCAATGGAAACGGCAATCACCTTCACTCCTGTCTCCTTGATCCACTCTTCATATACCTCATCGATATTGGTCAACTCCGCAATACAAGGTTTACACCACGTGGCCCAGAAATTTATTATCATGGGCTTGCCTCCATTGTCAAAATTGTCTGAGTTAAACGTCTTACCATCCAGTGTTTTAATATCGACAGATGGAATCGGACGTTTGTTATCTAACACCTGAGCCGATACCAGAACAGGAAATAAAAATGAAAGCAGCAGGAGATTTTTCATAGTGGCATAAAAATAGAAAAACCGGGAATTGCTTCCCGGTTTTTCATTAAGTATTCAATAAGAATTAGTGTTTTACCACAATTCCGCGCGTAGAAACACGGTTTCCGCTAACAAGCTGAACCATGTAAAGACCGTCTGTCAAAGTATTTGTAGAGTAATTGATGCTTTGCATTCCACTACCATTGAAGTTGAATGATTTAGAATCAACCAATTGACCAAGTGAATTGTAAACATTCATCTTCAATTCAGAAGAAGCTTTCAAATCTGCACGGATGCTCAAGTTATCCTGAGCAGGGTTTGGATACATTTCAAATGCAATTGCTTCAGGAGTTTGGATACCAACAGCAAGTGACTCATCAATAGCAGACTGGAAAATCTGACCCGTTGCAATGTTTTGAACCCAAGCAACAACAGTCATTCCTTCGAAATCTGTTCCCCACAGGTTGAATGAACCTTGAGTTACGTTTCCAAAAGTTGCGGCAAAAGAACGAGACTGTGTAACAGGAGTATTAGGAGTCATTGCAGGCATAGTAATTCCACTCCCTGTAGACATCATTTTACGCATGATATAATGAAATTCAATTTCTCCGTTAGTTCCTGAATCACTGTATGAATCTTCAACAAGTGCGATGTACAATTTCAATCCTGCAGCGAAGTTTGCATATGGTGTAACAACAACATCAGCAGTTACTGAATTTCCAGCATAAACAGCATTAACGGTAATATCCATTACAGCCAAACGAGCTGCTGCAGCATCAATTTCTGCCTGAGATCCACCTGTATTAACACCATCAAGATAAGGGTCAGGAATACCCGGTACTCCATAATAAGTACTTCTTGTTGCACAATCAGCATTGTAACTTCTATCTGTTCCTGGTGAAGGATAATTCATTTGATATTTCACAACAGAAACAACTCCATTAGATGTGTTTGCATTGTTTGCCTGAAGACGCGGGATAAACGTTGCGTTGAATGATGCACAAGGAGGACATGTGTTACTAGAAAATTCCTCAACAAGTGGTAAAGCCGTTACAGCTTGTGTTGCAACATTTACAGTAGCAGATGCGCTGTTGTCATTCGGACTTGAATCTGCTGATCCATTGGGTTGTGCAATTGTGATATTGATTGCATATGTACCCGGAGTTGAAGCATTCCAACTCGTTGGATGAGAAAAAGAATAAGAAGTTAACGGTGCCACGTTAAGACCTGGAAGTGTTGCCGCTACTGGAGCTCCTCCATCAACAGTGTAAGTTACATCTAAAGCAGTAATCGTTGCAGTTCCTGCATTGTAAATAGTCCCAACAACTGGAACAGCTCCTTGAACTACATATTCTGCCATATCGTTTGATGTAAGTGCTACATCAAATTGAGCTGGTACATATACAGAAATATTGTCAAGTGCCAAACCATACATCCATCCACCATTGTCATTGTAACGGAATCCGATTTTCACATCAGCATTACCGGCAAATTGAGAGATGTTCACCGTAAGTGGCTGCCATCCTGCGGCACCAACAAACGTATAAACAGAAGTCCAAGTAGTACCCCCATTTGTAGAAACTTCCATGGTAGCTTCTTCCGTTGCTGGTGCAATAGTTGCTGCGTAAAAGAATGCATCCATTTTAATGTAAACGGAACTTGCAGCCGACAAATCCATTGAAGACGTAGTCATCAATTCGTTTGACTTATCGCAATTACACGCATCATCATTGGTTGCTACAACGCGACCAGTTGCAGTTGGTACTGTCCAATACGTACTTGACAAAGCTGTAGCAGTTCCAGTTTTGAAACCACCGTCAGTTCCGGTTGTTACTTGAGTCCAAGTTGCAGGAATAGCGGTACCTGTTGTAGCAGTAAAATCTTCGTTAATGAATGTTTGCGCAGAAGCAACCATTCCGAAACTCATTGCTAATGCAAATAAGAATGTAAATGTTTTTTTCATCGGGCAGTATAATGTGAGGAATGTGTGAATATAAGATGCAAGATAAACACATTTTAAATCAATTGTAAAAATCATGTGCTATATTTGTTAACCAAACAATTAAAGCATTTTTCTATGCGCCACTTCAACATACTCTTCATTTCTATTGCACTGCTTTCATTTTCTGGCCTTCATGCCCAGAGTTACCAACTTGAAAACGTTGTCAGTTATGATTTCGGTGATGTTGACAATGATCTCGAAAGTCACGTCGTTCTCAGAAATATTTCAGGTTCTACGAAACGGGTTCTCGTTAAAAGCGAAGCTCTTGATTTGGTTGCCGGATCGACCACATTCTTTTGCTGGGATCAATGTTATTCAAGTTCCGTAACGGTAGCACCTACTTACATTGAGGTACCTGATGGCGGAATCATTGAAAATTTCCATGGGTATGTAAGACCATACGGATTTGCCGGAATTTCAGTCGTTCGTTTTACGTTTTACACTGTCAATGCTCCTGAAGATTCTCTTCAACTCATTAGCTACTTTGAGGCCAGCCCAGTCGGAATTAAAGATGTTAAGGTGAATGAAACATCTGTAAAAGCATATCCGAACCCGGCTGATGACAAATTAAACATTACCTATTCACGCGCTGGAAATAGCGGTCAGGCTTACATAGAAGTATTTAATATGCTTGGAGCTAAAGTAGCATCTGTAAATGTGAATGGATTGGAAGGGTCCCTTTCTATTCCAACATCAGATTTGAAAGCAGGCTTGTATTTTTACTCCATTCGTGAGGAAGGAAAAACCAGCCGCCCGCAACGTTTGACAATCAAACACTGATTTTACTCAACATTACCCTATTTGAGGCCGGCTTTCCGGCCTTTTTTTTTCTATGGATATCACCCCCGGACACTGGATTTTTGCAGCCGTTTTTATTGTGGTCTTTGTTGCAGGCATTGCCTGGAGTTTTCGGAAAGACCGAGCCGTTAATAAAAAGCAATTTGGGAATACCAGCCTAATCGCGCTCCTTATTGGTGGAGGCATTCTGCTCATTATCATTCTCAAATTTGCACTTCGTTACCTGAGTAAGAACTAATCGGCCTTGGTGGATTTCAATACAGCAAGAAACTCACTCAAAATCATCGCTGTTGCTCCCCATACAGTATGTCCAAGCAATTCATAATAGGGAACTTCAACCTTACTACTAGATGTGAGTTCCATCCATTGGGTTTGAATGACTTTCGGGTGGAAAAATAAGCGGATAGGAACTTCGAGGATTCCGGCAACTTCTTTCTCATGAGGAATCCATTGCGTGCGATCAATCCAGGCCACAACAGGCTGCACATGCATCCGACTCACGGGAATGTACAATGGACTCAGAAGGCCTAATACCGTTGCTCTTTCGGCCAAAACGCCCACTTCTTCCTCCATCTCCCGCAGCGCAACATCTACAGGATCCGTTTCTAATTCATCAAATTTGCCTCCTGGAAAACTTACCTGCCCGCTATGAACACCGTCATAAGTGCTGCGTAAGGTGAGCAATACAAAGTCCTCTCCTTCGTTTCGAAACAACGGTAAGAGGACAGCTGCTTTTCGGAACGTTGCTCCATCAGAAATTGCATCTGCCATGCGTGGTCGGGCCACCGGTGCCATTCGAAATTGCGCCTCCTCACCGGGTAATTTCGCCCCAAGCGCAGCTGCAAGTTTTTGAATATCAATTTTATAGAGATCCATGTTAACAGATGTAATAATAAGAATTCCTGCTTTGGAACTTCATCATTCAAGGTTAGAATTTGCTTGTATATTTGGAACCTGATGAAATTTGCGAATCCACTCTTTTTCTGGGCATTGCTTTCTCTGCTGGTGCCAATCATCATCCATCTTTTCCATTTCCGCAAATTCAAAACGATTTACTTCACCAACGTGCGGTTTCTTCGTGAATTGCGCCAAGAGACACAGTCCCGGTCACGACTTCGTCACCTCCTCATTTTGATTAGTCGCTGCCTTGCACTTGCCGCTTTGGTGTTTGCTTTTGCTCAGCCCTTCATTCCTTCTTCAGCCAAACAACGCACGGGCACACGGGCAATCAGCATTTACATCGACAATTCATTTAGTCTCGATGCGCAGGCCGAAAGTGGTTCCCTCATAGAACTGGCTCGTAAACATGCGCAAGACATTGTACGCTCCTACAAGCCAGCCGACCGCTTTCAACTGCTGACCAATGACTTTGAAGGTCGGCATCAACAACTGTTAACGCGTGAACAGTTTGAGCAAATGCTCGATGAAGTGAAGCCTTCGCCCGTTTCAAGAAACCTGACCGATGTGGTTCAACGCCAGGAAGACTTGATCCGCCAGGAGAAAATGGACAATGGTGTTTTGTATCTGCTCTCCGATTTCCAGAAAAACACCTCTGAACTTTCAACGTTACGCCCCGATACAGCATTCGACTTAAACTGCATTCATCTTAAAGCTCAGATTAGCGACAACCTTTCGCTTGATTCCTGCTGGTTTGCGACGCCTTTCCGTGAAAAATCTAAACCCGATCAACTGCTTTTCCGAGCGGTCAATTCAGGTAGTAAACGGTACGAAAATGTACCGGTCAAACTGAGTATTAATGGCGTGGAGCGCGGATTGGAGTCAATCAGTGTCGGCCCCGATTCAACACTCAATAGCGCTATTGCTTTTACAACCAGTGCCAGCGGATTATACCAGGGTGAACTTCGCTTTAGCGATTATCCAGTCACCTTTGATGACGCCTTTTATTTTTCGTATGCCGTGCCCGAGCGAATTCACATCCTTGTCCTGAATGGAAAAGAGGAAAGTCCTTATCTGCGTCAGCTGTACGGAAACAATCCGGCATTTGAATTAAAAAACAGTTCTGCACAACAGGTCGATTATGCCCTCTTGCCCGCTCAGCAACTCATTATTCTCAACGAAGTCGCTTCGATTTCCTCTGGTTTAGTGCTCGAACTAAGCAAGTTTGTCAAAAACGGAGGTTCTATATGTGTGCTGCCGGATGTGAATGCCGATCTGGAAAGTTACCGGGCATTCAGTGCATCTCTCGGATTGGCGAATTACAGTGCGTTGCAAAAAGTAGAACAGAAAGCCGACAAGATCAACCTGCAACATCCCGTGTATGATGATGTGTTTGAAAAGAAACAGGAAAATATAGATCTGCCATCGGTGAAAATGTACTTGCCCTTTAAGGCTTCCGGAAAGGTGCAGGAAGATGTGCTAATGCGGCTCCAAAACGGCGATTTGCTCCTGGCCTCTTATGCATCCGGAAAAGGGAAGGTGTATTTGAGTGCGGTGCCACTTCAGGAATCTGCAGGAAGTTTGCCCCGTCACGCGATTTTTATTCCCACATTTTACAAAATGGCCTTGTACAGCGTTTCCCCATCACGCCTGTATTACACCATCGGAAAAGAAGAACCGATAGAACTGACAAACACCCTGCTTTCGGGTGATCAAACCTTGAAAATACGCGCACTTAAAGGCGCATTCGAAATGATTCCTGAACACCGGATGATTGACGGAAAAACACAGGTATTTGTCCGTAACCAGATTACAGAAGCAGGTAATTATCAGATTTTACAAGGCGACTCACTGCTGGCAACGGTATCATTCAACTACAACCGCAACGAATCGGCTTCCCGTTTTTTCTCCGAAGACGAAGTCCTTGGTTCACTCGAGAAAGCAGGCTGGACAACGGCCCGCGTGCTGGACGGTTCGCTCAAGGAATTGAAACAGGAAGTAGCTCAATTGGATGAAGGACGACCTTTGTGGAAGATTTTTCTGATGCTCGCGCTGCTGTTTCTAGCCATTGAAATAGCTTTAATCCGACTCCTCAAATGAAGACTTCGACGCATTATCTCTTCCGAAATCTGACTGTAGTGGATCCACGTAGTCCGCACAACGGACAGGTATGTGATCTGGAAGTGCTGGATGGAACTATCGTTCGTATTGCGAAAAACATTACTGCTGGTAATGCATTGGTGATCGATGAATCGGGACAATGTGTAGCTCCAGGAATATTCGACATGCAGGTAAGCTGCGGTGAACCCGGAGAAGAAGAAAAAGAAACGTTCAGTAGTTTGAACCATGCGGCTATTGCCGGTGGCGTGACCGGATTGTTGTTAATGCCCTCTTCGCATCCGGCAAGCGACAACCGCGGGCAGATTGAGTATATTTTAAAAAATACGGAAGGACGGATGTGTTCGATGTATCCAGCCGGGGCTCTTTCGGTGGGATTAAAAGGAACACAACTGGCGGAGATGGCCGATATGCATGCTGCCGGCGCGCTTGCTTTTACAGACGACAAAAGCCCGGTGAGCAATTCCATCCTGGTACATCTGGCTATGCAATACAACCAGATTGCAGGTGGTCTGCTACTTTTTCATGCCGAAGATGCTTCATTGAGCTTGGGCGGAAAAGTAAACGAAGGAACCGTGAGCGTGCAACTTGGTATGAAAGGCGCTCCATCCATTGGGGAAGAATTGGGTGTTGTCCGCTTGCTCACCTTGGCCCGTTACCACCACGCCCGCATTCACATTCAGGGAATCTCATCAGAAGCAGCGGTTTCATTGATTCGGGCAGCTAAAAAAGAAGGAGTGCAAGTGACCTGTAGTACCTATGCACATTTGCTTTATTTTACCGATGAAGCCCTGATGGAATTCGACAGCCGGTTTAAAGTCTGGCCACCCTTGCGATCCCAATCGGACCGTGCAGCGCTGCGCGCCGGTGTGGAGGATGGCACCATCGATGTGATTAGCTCCGACCATCGTCCGGAAACGATTGAGAACAAAGATGTTGAATTTGATTACGCGGCGAATGGAACAATCGGATTGGAAAGCCTCTGGTCTGCCAGCTTTTCGGCTATGCAAGGCATTTCAACAGATGTATTGATTGAGCGCTTAAGCCATGCCCCGAGACGCATTTTGGGAATGCCTGCAGTCAGTATCAGCGAAGGTGCAGAAGCTCATTTTTTTCTTTACAATCCGGACGCTTCCTTTACGTTTACATCCGAACACATTCGAAGTAAATCCGCCAATTCGGCGTTCCTCGATCAAACGCTCCATGGAAAAATCACCGGCACGTTCACAGCGTCTACTTGGCTATCTTCCTAACCGGATGTTCCAACGATTGCTGCTGTTCTGCTTCTTGGCACATTCGGCGGCATATGCGCAAAACACCAACGACACGCTCGAATTCTGGGGCAAACGCATGCTCAACGATCCCAATGAGCACGTTCGACTGGCAGCTCAGGAACGTGTGGCGGCACTTGTAGATTCCCTCCTGCTCCAACCCATTTCCTGGAACCTAGATTTTTCAGGTGTAAAAAGCATTGCTATTCTCACCGCGCCCGATGAACGTTTCCGCATGTTTAACTGGAATGTTCCCTACAACGATGGCAGCTACCAGTTTTTCGGACGCATTCAGATCAAACCAACCAAAAAAACACCTTACACCGTTATCCGCCTCCACGACGCCTCCGCCGAAATCAGCAAAGCTGGAAGTAAAACGCTCGCGCCTGATCAGTGGTTTGGTGCGCTGTACTACAACATCATCCGCACAAGTCACAAGAAAAATGTGTACTACACCTTGCTCGGATGGGATGGAAATACGGCGTTCAGTAATAAAAAATTGGTGGATGTGCTGAAAGTTGAACCGGGCAATACTGTGGTTTTTGGTGCACCCATTTTCGATGATGGCAAACGTTCCCGCCACCGTGTATTTTTCGAACATGCCGAACGCGTCACCATGTCGCTGCGGTACCAGGAAAAAAATAACTGGATTGTGTTTGATCACTTAGCGCCAAGTCAACCATCACTAATGGGCCAGTACGAATTTTATGGTCCCGATTTTACCTTTGACGCATTTCGCTGGGAAAAAAACCGGTGGAAATTCATGCCCGATGTAGATGTTCGCAACGAAAGTCTGAATGAAGGCCGGCAGACCAAGAAACCAGAGCGCGGGCTGCGTCCGCTGGAGAAAAAATAAAGAAAGAGAACGAGGGTTGGGCGTGCCCCTGAAAAAAATCAGGGTCGTGTTTTCGGCTATAGTCCTCTCCCTTTGGGATGCGGGCTATTTGCCTCAACCACTCACGCAGCAGACCATCCCGGTGATCGTTTGTATCAAGTGTGCTGCAGCGTTTGCCGGAGATGTACATTGTATACTCCTGAAGATGAACGTGTAATGAATGCCTGCGTGAGCGGCAGCAGCGGAACTAGCCCGCAAGACGGCTTTTGAGACGGCTGAGGACTATGAGCGGATGACGCGGCCACATTTTCGTGGACACGCCCAAATCAAGCAACATACCTCAACGCCTTAATTGACGGGGCTGATCTCTTCGTCGAGCAGCTGCTTTTGGTACATTTCTGCGTACACTCCATTGAGCGCCAGCAAGGTGGCGTGATTGCCGTTCTCTACAATTTTTCCATGATCAAGCACGACAATCTCGTCGCATTGTTTGACCGAAGAAATGCGGTGGGCAATGATGACGGTGGTGCTTCCCTGCATGATCCGGCGCAGATTGGTTAAAATGGTTTCCTCCGTTTCGGTATCGACCGCACTCAGGCAATCGTCGAAAAGCAGGATGGCCGGTTGGCGGACAATGGCGCGGGCTATGGAAATACGCTGCTTTTGACCGCCCGATAAGGTCAAGCCACGCTCGCCCACTTTTGTTTCAAACCCCAACGGAAAATCGAGAATAGAATCGAGAATGGCGGCGTCTTTGGCAGCTTGTTCAACACGGCGACGGATTTCTTCGGCCGAATCTTCATTTTTCAGACCGAATGAAATGTTGTTGGCAATGGTTTCAGAAAACAGAAACACTTCCTGCGGAACATACCCGATGGCACTGCGAAGATCGCCCAGATGCACCTGCTTAATGGGCGTTCCATCGATGAGTAGTTGACCGGAACTGACATCATACAAACGGCTGATAAGCGCGGCAATGGTGGATTTCCCGGAACCCGTTCGTCCGACAATGGCGAGCGATTTACCGGCATCCACCTGAAAACTCACATCGTGAAGCGCTTCAATGCCGCTATCGGGATAGGTGAAACTAACGTGTTTAAACGCAATGCTGCCATGAATGACCGTATGCTGTTCCTGTTCATTGATAACGGCAGGCTGCTGATTTAGAAATTCGTTGATGCGGGTTTGTGATGCTGCTGCCCGCTGAACAATGGAAGTGACCCAACCGATAGAAGCGACCGGCCAGGTAAGCATGTTGACGTAAAGGATAAATTCGGCAATGATACCGGTGGTGATTTCACCCGTAAAGACTTTTTGACCGCCGATGTAGACCGTGATTAAGGTACTGAGACCAATCAGGAGGATAATCAGTGGAAAGAACAAGGCATTGGCACGCACCAATTCCACATTGCGTTCGCGGTATTCCTGTGCTTCTGCCCCAAATGTTTTTCGGGTAAATTCCTCGCGGTTGTATGCTTTGAGCACACGAATGCCCGAAAACATTTCCTGCACAAAAGAGGAAATCACCGAAAGTTGCCTTTGTACAGCTTCACTTTTACGAATGATCATACTGTTGATCAGATAAATAGTGATGGCCATTATGGGCAAGGGCGTGAGTACATATATAGTGAGCTCGACATTGATAGACAGCATGCGCACCAAAATGAGCACGAACAGACTCAAGGTACTGATGGCATACATGATAGCCGGCCCAACATACATGCGCACCTGACTCACATCTTC
>CALQRR010000017.1 GCA_943333015.1 Chitinophaga pinensis
GTTGAAGCTATTCTACAAGATGGTGGAACAGGAATAGTAGTTCGGGCTTTTAATAAACAGGCATTCCAAAAAGCACTAAATCAACTGGATGCTTTGCTGGCCGCCGATCCTACCAAAAGCATCCAATGCGCTTACCGTCATTATGCCTTGGGTGACGGCATCAAATCCTATCACGGTATTTACGCAAAACTTTAATCATTCGTGGTGATACGGATGGTTGTTAAGGATTGTCATCGCTCTATACATCTGCTCCATAAACAACAATCGGATGACCTGATGCGAGAATGTCATGTCGGATAAGGAAATCTGAAAGATTGCTTTTTTGTAAACGGCTTCTGAAAAGCCAAAGGCACCGCCAATCACAAAAACGAGCTGCTTATGCCCCTGATTCATTTGTCCTTGCAAAAACTCCGAAAAGCCTACAGATGTCATGGATTTTCCCCGCTCATCCAAGAGACTTAAACGATCATCTGGACGCAGTTTGCTAAGGATCAATTCGCCTTCTTTGATTTTAAGCTGATCTGCAGTCAGAGATGCCGCCTGCTTCAACGTCGGAATCGTCTCCATTGAAAAGGAAATATAATTTTTAATCCGTTGCTCGTAAAACTCGATCCCTTGAACCAAATAACCTTGCTGTGTCTTGCCTATTTGAAGCAATTTTACTTTCATACGGCAAATGTACAAAAGGAACATGCGACGATTGAATCGGATAGTTTCGAAATACGACTATATTTGCAACCGGAGCTGGCTGTGGATAAGGCTTCTGGCTTGGTTTTTGATTTTTCTGGCAAAACACACGCATGAAGTCATTCCTGTTTATTTTCATTGTTTTGACCTCGGGTTTCAGCCCTGCGTCGGATATTGGGAATGACATTGCTGCATTGATCCGTTCCGGAAATGCCAGTCAGCTTTCTAATTATTTTAGCAACAACGTAGATCTGACCGTTTTAGGAAAAGAAGAAATGTATTCCAAAGCACAGGCGGAACAAATCCTGCGGAACTTCTTTTCCAAGAATCCCCCACGCAGCTTCAATCTAAAACATCATTCCAGCAATCCAACAGCGGCTCAATATGGTATCGGTACCTATATCAATACTTCCAATGCCCGTTTCAGGATTTACTTTCTGATTAAGAAAATTGGCAACCAATCTTTCATTCAACAGTTCAGCATTGAACCGGAAATCTGACGTATGACATTCACGAAGCAACAGGAAAAACTCATCGAAGCATTGATTCTTTTAGGACTTGCTGAAGATGTCGGCCCAGGTGATTACACCACCTTGGCAACCGTTCCTGCCGATGTTACTCAGAAAGCGCGCTTGTTGGTCAAAGACACTGGGATTTTATGCGGAATCGATATTGCCCGCCGTATCATGAAGGCCATCGATCCTCAAATGACCATGGATCAACGAATGAACGATGGAGACGTCATCCAGAAAGGGGATGTCGCTTTCTACATTGAAGGAAAACCGGGTTCAATCCTCACCGCCGAAAGACTGCTGCTTAACTGCATGCAGCGCATGAGCGGAATTGCTTCCTATACCCGCAAACTTGTCGACCTGATCAGTGATACACCAGCCACACTCATCGATACCCGAAAAACATCTCCCGGTATGCGGGTGATGGAAAAATGGGCGGTTTTTACCGGCGGCGGTGGAAATCACCGGATGGGCTTGTATGATATGATGATGATCAAGGACAACCACATCGACTTTGCAGGTGGAATCATCCAGGCTATCGATCGGGTGCATGTATTCACGAAGGAAAACAATCTCGATCTGAAGGTTGAAATTGAAGCGCGTTCCATGGAAGATGTTAAAACCATTGTCGCTCACGGAGGGGTGAACCGCATTATGCTTGATAATTTCAGTCCGCAACAAATCACCGAAGCCTTGCCGTTGATCCCCCCATCATTCGAAACCGAAGCCTCGGGCGGTATCAATGAATCGAACTTGCGTGCGTATGCGTTGACAGGTGTTCAATTTATTTCCATGGGCGCTTTAACGCATCAGGTTCGCAGTCTCGATCTCAGTCTTAAAGCCTGCTGAGCATGCTGGAGCGTCTTCGCCATTGGTTTATTCATCTACCATTCGTAAACGGGCTGCTCCGGTTTTTGTCGCACATTCCATTGCCCGGATTTAAAGGGATTTCACTACTCGATGTTGCTTTTCAGTTTAAAAAAAGCCTCACCAGTTCCCGCATCTCTATGCGTGCAGCGGCCGTATCATTCGATTTCTTCCTTGCGCTTTTTCCTACCATCATCTTCCTGTTCACGCTAACGGCCTATCTTCCCATTGCCGATTTTCAGGACCGTTTACTCGGAGCATTTGAACAAGTGCTTCCCGAAAATGCTTTTCTGGCAGTGCGCAACACCGTTCTCGATATTATCAGCATTCAACGGGGCGGCCTCTTGTCGTTCGGTGTGATTGCTGCTTTATTTTATGCCACAAACGGCGTGAACTCCATCATCCAATCGTTCAATGCCAGCATTTTCATCCGCGAGCGCAGACCTGCGTGGAAAATTCGTTTAGTCTCTCTCGCCCTAACGCTTATTTTATCCTTGCTGCTTGTTTTGTCTATCGCGTTGATGGTGGTGACCAACTTTGCCCTCGACTTTCTCATCAAACACCACATCATTACCTACGGCATTAATTACGTGCTGATTTGGCTGGGAAAATGGGTCATCTTTTACGGATTACTCTTTTTCTGTGTCGCTTTTCTCTATTATCTCGGACCTTCCAAAAAAGCCCGGGCAGGTTTTTTCTCCATCGGCGCTTTTGCCACCAGTGCGCTCATCCTACTATTGCTCATTGCCTTTTCCTTCTTCGTTAGTAATTTCGGGACCTATAATACGCTCTATGGATCTGTCGGCGCACTCATTGCCGTGATGGTTCTCATAAACCTCAATGCCATGCTGCTATTGGCTGGGTATGAATTCAATGCCGGTGTATATCACCTCAAACGGAAAAGATCCTTATCCGAACAACGTAAAATCAGAGATCTTTCCTAAGCTTTCACTATTTTTCGCCGTAAATCCAACCTGCATGCGATCACTTCTTCTGTGTATCCTCTTTGGCGCGCTTGCGCCATTTGCTCTTTCTGCGCAACAAATTCCTTCTCCTTACGATCCCATTCATCCGCCCAGCACCTATCGCAACGCTGATAATCCGCAATATTGGAAAAATCGACTTCCCTTTCCCGGCTATTGGCAACAGGATGTTGAATACAACATCAATGCTGTTGTGGATGAAAAAACAGATATCGTTACTGCAACGGAAGAGTTAAAATATTTCAATAACTCGCCAGACACATTGACGTTTGTCTATTTCCACTTATATCAAAATGCTTTTCAACCCGGCTCCTATTGCGCTGCTTTGCACGAAGCCAATGATTACCCAATCGTTTACGGAAAATATGAGAAAGAAAAACTCGGTACGGTTGTCTCAAACTTAAAAGTCGACGGGCAAGAACTCATTACCGAACTCGATAACACCATCCTCAAAGTATTTCTTCCGCAACCGCTATTGCCCAATAATTCCGTGACATTCACCATGGATTTCAAAACCTATTTCGATTACCAAGGTTCAATCCGCCGCCGTATGAAGGAATTTGGTTCTTATGGCTCCAAGCATTTCGATGGGGTACATTGGTATCCACGTATGGCTGTGTACGACCGCAAATTTGGCTGGTGTACCGATCAGCATTTGGGGAAAGAATTTTACGGCGATTTTGGTTCGTACGATGTAGCACTCGAGTTCTCCGATAATTATGTGATGGAAGCCACCGGGTATCTTTTAAACCGCGATGAAGTGCTCCCTGCCGAATTGCGTCAGAAACTCGACATCAAAAATTTCGCAAACAAGCCCTGGGAAGAAGCGCCTTCTGTCATCACTCCGTACAACCCAGCCAAACGTAAAACATGGAAGTTTCACGCCGAAAACGTGCACGATTTTGCCTGGACGGCCGATCCCAATTACCGCATCGGTGAAGCCGAATGGAATGGTATTCAAATCGTTTCTCTTGTTCAGGAACCACATGCAGCCCGTTGGCAAAATGCGGCCAGCTACACGGCAAAAATCATCGAAACATACAGCCGCGATTTTGGCATGTATGTGTACAACAAAATGGTGGTCGCCGATGCGCGCGATGGCATGGAATACCCAATGCTCACGCTCGATGGCGGAGCCGATCCTTCTTACCGCGGATTGCTAGCGCACGAAGTCGGTCACAACTGGTTTTTCGGAATGGTGGGCAGCAACGAAACCTACCGTGCTGCTCTCGATGAAGGATTTACGCAATTCCTCACCGTTTGGGCACAGGAACACATTGACGGGCCAACAGCGCTCAAAGGAAAATTCCCGGATTCCTACACCGAAAAATACACCAAGCCGGAAGAAGTACGCTACGCTCGTGCATTGTATGGCTACATGCGCGATGCCATTCGCGAAGACGAAACTACTCTCAACACACATTCGGATGATTTCGGTGGTGCCATTCGGCATGGTGGCGGGTATGGAAATGTCTATTACAAAACAGCGACGATGCTTTTCAATTTGCAGTATCTGCTCGGCGATGAGCTGTTTCAGAATGCCATGAAGAACTATTTCAACGAATGGAAAATCGCCCATCCATACATCGAAGATTTCCGGAATTCAATCATTCGTTATACCAAAACAGATCTGAACTGGTTCTTTGATCAGTGGTTCGAAACCGCTAAAATTATCGACTATAAAGTCAAAAACGTGCGCAACAAAGGCGAAGGCGCTTATGAAATTACCTTCAAGCGAAAAGGAACGATGCAAATGCCCATCGACTTTTCGGTGTTCGACATCGAGGGCAAACGCTACGATTTTTACGTTCCCAATACCTGGTGGGAAAAATCAACAACAGCCACCAAACTTCCCCGTTGGATAGGCTGGGGAGCCCTCAATCCAACGTATAAGGCCTTGGTCAAAATTGATGGAAAGTTGTCCAATGTTGTCATTGACACTTCCGGTCGACTGGCTGATATCAACCGCCTCGACAACAGTAAAAAAACACCTTCCGTGATCCGTTTTGATTCGCGTGTTTCCAATACACCTGATTGGAATCGTTACGAGCTAAACCTGCGTCCTGATCTCTGGTACAATTTCTACGATGGTGTGAAATTCGGGCTGCACGTCAATGGCCAATACATGAACTACAAGCATGTTTTTGATGCCACATTCTGGATCAATTCCGGCTTGCAGAAAATCAAACCGGGTTTCGACGACGAATACAACAGCTTCAATCCGGTGTCATTCAAAGTCAATTATACCAATCCAACCGATAAAATTCTCAGAGGATCTTCTGTCAATGCTTCTGTCCGTTACCTCGATGGACTGGCTGCGGCTCAACTGGGATTTCGTTTCCGTAACCGTAAAGAAAATACCGCGATGTATGGATATTTCAAATCCATGTACCGCCCCGATTCTTCCGATGTCTATTACCTCGTGTATCGCAACGACTGGAATCCGCGCCAGTGGAACAATACCGTCAACATCGGGCTCGATCACGACTATTCCTACAAAAGCGGCCAGGGGCGCATCAACCTGCACATGCGCACCAACGGTCCTGGATCTGGATACGACTATTCTCAAATCAGCCTCACCGTTGTCAATTACAACCAGTTAGGCAAACTGCGTTTCAACACCCGATTCTTTGCACAAATTGGAACAGGTTCTGACCTCGCTCCGGAGTCGGCACTTTACCTCGGTGGCGCCAATCCCGAGAGCATGATGGACAATAAGTTCACCCGTTCGGTGGGCTTTTTTCCGCAGGACTGGAACGGTTTCGGAAACACGACCAACCATTTTCAATACGGCGGCGGACTCAACTTACGCGGGTATGCAGGATATCTCGTGCCGTTTAAACGTGCTGATGGTCTCATCGTTCCTGTTTACAAAGGCAATTCAGGTGCTGCAGTCAATGCAGAACTCGAGTTCGACCGACTGTTTCCCATTCGTCCCAAATTCACCCGCAACTGGTTAAAAATCAACACGTATCTCTTCGGCGATGCTGGTTTTATCCAATCCAACCTGCAGGGCGAAAAAATGGCGTTTGCCGAACCACGTGCCGATGCCGGTGTTGGAGTTGCGCTCACCATCAAAAAATGGGGACCACTCAGCATGGAAAAACCACTGACCATCCGGTTCGACATGCCCTTGTTCCTTTCCCGCACACCCGATGTTGCGCCCGATTACCTTCAGTTTCGCTGGATCGTGGGTGTGAACAGAGCGTTCTGATCAATCTGAATTTGGGGGCATGCCTCCTGCGTCGTCACCGGGCTTTCCGCGGTGCGCGGCACCTTGCTGCAATCCCTTGCCCGGCTGTCTCGTTAGTTTAAATAATGTGTGCTGTGAGAAACTTCATTTTCCCATTACCCACATACAACATCGCCCTTTACAACTTCTTCCTGAAGTTGGGCAGTAGCTGTTTCAAATCCTCCGCAGCGCGACTGTACCAAATAAGCAACGAGTAAATCAAACCGGCAACTACGCTATGTGTGGCAACATCAGCAATAACATTTCCTATCAGCGGTAGAAAGCGAGTGATACCGTATGTAACACCAATCGAAAGTGCAATATAGACCGTACGCTTATCAAATGGCTGAAGCTTAAACCGTGCATAAATAAAGACATACTTAAACAGGTTATACGCCAGACTCGCCAGACAGGTAGCCCATGCCGCACCAATCAATCCAAACGGAGGAATCAGCACATAAAGCATCACCAAGTTGAACACCGCTACCAACACCAAAGCCAGCGCTCCACTTGTAAAGCGGCTGCTGTTAAAAATAATCGCCGTGTTGGATCCCGTCATCAAATTAAACAACGCGCCCAAACTCAAAATGGCTACAACAGGAACACCTTGATAATACGCCTCGGGCAGCCATCGAAACAAAAAAGGGACATTGAGCGTCACCAACAAAAACAATAAGCCGCCTAACAAAAACAGGTACCGTGCCGATTTATAATAGATATCCTGGATATTCTCCATGTCGTTCTTTTCCCAGGCATGCGCCACCCGCACATTAGCAACTTTATCCAACGCAGTCACCGGAGCTTCTATAAAGGTTGGAATAAACGATGCAATGCCGTAAACGCCCACTAATCCAAGTGGTACAAACTGTCCCAGCACAACCGAGTCGAGTAGTTTAATGGCCATGGAGGCAATGCCGGCAAGAAAAACGGTCCATCCATACAGGAGCATTTCCCGAATAAAAGGGCGTGAAATAAAATCCCAGTCAGGCTTTAGAGAAAGGTGTCCAATGCGGATTGCCTGCACGATCAATAAAAGCAGCTGCAGCACAAAAGTGCCCACATATGCAACAATGAATCCGGTAAGATTCATATAGCCAGCAGCATACAATAGAATCAGCACGATAAAGAAAATGCGGATGAGCACTTCCTGTCCAAGCGCAGGCAACAAAGGTCTGAATACAGAGAACAGGTAATTATTGAAGATTGCAATCAGACTCAAAATCACCGAAAGCGGAAATACCCAGAGAAAATACCGGGCAAACAGTTCCGATTCTTTAGAGTAAAGTCCTATGAACCAATCTTTCAGAAAATAGAGGAGGGGCAAAGCAAGCAAACAACCCACCAAGGGAAACAGTAATATGAATCCTAAAAAACCTTTGTGCTTGTTTTGAGCATCACGAAATCGTGGAAAATAGCGAGTGGTAATGTTTCCAGCACTCATCGGTATGACCGTTGAAACCAGAAATGAGAATGAAAAAAGCACCCGTGTCAATCCAATTTCCTCCGGTGTGAGAAAGTATGGTTGCAATACCAACAAACTCACCATCCCAACTAAAATACCGGTATAGGTAATAAAAGTACTTTGAAGACCTTGTCGTTGAATTACGCCCATACCCATGCAAGGTTGGAAAAATCGTTCAATTGATTAAGTTTTTTTGCCATCCAGTGAGCTTTCATTTCTCTTGTAAAAGCTGTGTGATTTGTTCTGCTCGTTTTGCCAATGGAAATTCATGTATGATCCTTTGTTGGCAGCGTAGGTAGTCTTTGGGCTGAGGTTCAGGTAATAATCGAATCAAATTCGCTAATTCCGAAATATCGCGGTGTTTCAATACATAACCGGTATCACCAATAATCATGGGTAAAGCAGCAACATTGCTCCCTATTGGGATACATCCACAGAGCATTGCTTCGCAAATCGCATTGGGAAAGCCTTCTGATACAGAAAGTTGTAAGTAGTATTGATTTTTCTGAAACAACTGATTCAGCGTGTGCCGGTCTGCAAATCCAATCAAATGAACATTTGATGGTAGTTCTAACTCAAATTCAAACCGTTCATTCCCAACAATTGTAAAAGTTGATTCAGGAAATAACCTAGCTGCATCAATAACTAAATCAAGACCTTTTAAAATAAAGCGACGGTATTCTCCAGCTCCAGCGGCAACAGAAATAAAAGTGCGGGGTTCTTTGTGATCACTGAAAATCCAGTCTTCTTGCATGTAGCCATTATGAATTACATGCAGATTGGCTTTTACTTTTGGGCAATATGTTAAAATTCCCTGCGCATGATTTTGCATCGGATCGTAGTCACTTTGCGTTTTGATCAACGAATCATGAACGGGCCAAATATCCGAACAAAGCCGAAAAGCCCAACACGTGAGTAGTCCTAATACCGGATTTTGGAAATTACCGTAATGCATTTTAGGAAAACCAACACAATCGGTGCCGCCGGCAACTATGATGCAGCGCTTACCAGTAAGTTTTGAAAATAGAGCAGGAAGAAAGCTGTGGTAGCCGCCAAACTGACACATCAGGATATCGGCTGACCAGATTTTTCTTAAAATAAAAAGTTTCTGGTTTAAAAAACTAAAGGGTGTTTTCCATTTGGCTGAAGGGGTAAACACAAAAACGTCAACCTCCGCCATTTGACGCAAAATTTCCAAGTCCTTTCGAACGAAAGTTGCCAGAGAGGGACTAAAATAGAGAATATGCATGGGGACTGTGTCTTAATGACGCATCCACTCAACCAACTTCAGCTTGTATTTCGATTGCTTCGGCATGGAAGAATACTTACGTTTTACCGAAAGTAAAATCCAGTTGTAATCAGGTTCAACTGCAAATAATGAATACCGTTCGTAGGTTTCAACCATTAAAGGAGTGCCATCCATCGCTTTACAGAAATCTTCAATATATAACGATTGATCTATTATCTGAAGCAGTTCGGGTGTATGTGTGCGAATATAATCCAGCGCAATAGGATCAGGAATGTGAATTGCCACTTTAGAGCCTTCATGCAATGCTTTACTGAGTAAGCGAAAAATAGCATTATGCTGTTCCTTGGGAATATGCTCCAACACATCAGGAAAAACAATAAAATCGAATTTTCCTTGGGGCTCAAAATCCGACATGTCAGTAACAACATAGTTTACATGCGTTAGAGAAGCCGTTCTTTTTTTAGCAATCTCTATGCTTTCCGGGCTAATGTCGGCTGCCGTTAAAGTTCCGTCTTTTAAGTAGGAGCCAAGCAAACCTGTTAATGTGCCAATACCACAACCCACCTCAAGTACACGATGGTTGGGCTGTAAACCCGCTTTTTTCAACCGATGTAAAATGGTGTAATGGCGAATATGTACACCTGTATTCTGCTGTTGTTTGCTGTATTGATCGTAAAACTCGGAAACGTTGCTGCTCACAAAAATGGTATTTCATGCAAATCTAAGATGTTCCATGAAACACAATCATTTTAAGGGGCCTAAAAATCATCCTTTTTCAGAGGAATGAGATGCAAAAAAATAAATGAATTAACTGATTTGTTCCAACAGTTTCACCAGTTCACCTGTCAATGTTTTGCGAGAGAAACGCTCATCGGCTTGCATCAATTGAAGGGTGTTGCGTTGTTCATACATCGATTTTAATGCATGATACATCGCCTCCGTTTTACCAAAACCAACAATACGATGCATCGGGTTTATAGCGAGAACTTCGGCGGCCTGGCCATCTTCAGGCCCAACCATCAATACAGGACGTTGTGCCGCTAAATACTCAAACAATTTACCCGTTAAGGTTGCTTTCGGGGAAAAGAATCCCTTTTCCTCATTCCCATAATTATTGATCGATAGCAACAATACTGCTGCACTTTTTTGTTCCGCAATGATTTGAGCATGTGGCATATAATCAACCCATTCGGTGCATTCCAATAAGCCGGCTTGCTCAATTCGCTGCCGAACCGAAAAATCATTTTTACCAATCAACCGGATGACGCAACTTACTTTAAATGCTGGATTTTCTTTTCTCAGTCGGGCAATACTTTCCCATAATTCGGGATGATTCCTGCGGTCGTTGAGGCTTCCTGTATGAACTATGCTGAATTTTCCATCGTGACGTAACAAGGAATCGGGAATGTCGAAATCATCCGGATCATACCCATTGGTGATAACAGCAACAGGCTTGGAGGTTTTGCTCCGGAATTCTTCCGCCATCAATTCACTCACAACAACAACCTGATCGGCGGTTTGGAGAACTTTCTTTTCCAGAAATACATTGCGGTTTTTGGCCCAAGTACACATCGACAAGTCACCTGCAAAGTCAATATTCACCCAAGGATCACGAAAATCAGCCAGCCAAGGCAAACCCGTTTTCAATTTCAGTCCCAAACCAATTAAATGCATACTATGCGGAGGTCCGGTTGAAACAATTAAATCAACTGGATGCTCTTGCAGCCATTTACTTAAATACGAAATCGAAGGACGTATCCAGAAACGGCGGGCATCGGGAATAAAAACATTGCCCCGAAGCCACAACGACACTTTATGACCAAGGCGCTTCGTTCCATTTTCTTGCAGAAAACCCGAAACAACACGTTGGTCTTTTTTCTGACCAATTACTTTCTTGTACAGCTGATACGGTTCCCAAATGGGCTGTTTGAGAATGGTAATGCCTTTAGGGATATCCTTAAATAAAGAATCATCCAGTACTGGATATTCGCCATTCTCTGCGGTATAAACAACCGGCTCCCATCCAAATTCCTGAAGATATTTCACGAATTTTAACCAACGTTGAACACCAGCACCGCCCGATGGAGGCCAATAATAAGTAAGGATGAGAACCTTTTTCACGCGACAAAGATGGCATTCCAATTTGAATGATGCATGCACAGGGAGATATTTTCCACGAAAACTTCGACCGTGACAAATTATTGAACCGGAGTGTTTAAAAACGAAACAGGTTTTTTATCAATATACGATGAGGTGGAAATATTCTGCAAGTGAAATTCCCATTACAATAGATAACATGCAATCAATGGGAGTCGTATTTTCATTA
>CALQRR010000018.1 GCA_943333015.1 Chitinophaga pinensis
AAATACATCCACTTCCCAACGTTTGTCATTCACAGTCACTTCATATCTGATTTTTTCAATACACTGTGCACAGAAGTGCTCAATCAACGTAACGGCATCCGCGTGTGGAATTTCATATTCATATTCCGTACGACTGGCACCCGTTGTTTTTCCTTTTATAGTGATATAGCCTTTCGATCCCTTGGTTCTTACCCGGATTGTTTTTTCAGGATCACTGTGCATGTAGGCTTGTTTTATTTCATACGTTTTTTGTGGAATTACCTGATTCCAAAGCTGGGAGTTGACCAAGTATTTATGTTCAATTTCAAGGGGGATTGAATATTTTTTAAGTTCCATGATAACTAACTATTAGATTAGGGAACAATATACATTAGCTAAACGTATCTTTAGGGACAAAGACATTCGTCAATGACCGAAGTCGATTACAAGACTTTTTTTAAGAACTATTGTGACCTAAACGATGAACAGCAATTATCTTTGTTGTTTGTAGGTCGCAACGGGGGAGATTATTGGCTCAATAAACAGCTCAACACCAAACTTAGTCGATTTGGAATTCTTGATTCTACTGAATTTCTGCATACATTTTTTAAGAAACAGGAAAATCAGATTTTCAAGGATCTATTTAAAGCACGCCTCGAAAACGTTACTGTCGTTGCCTATTATACCATTGCTTCGTTACGTTGTCGATTGCTAATTTCAGCGCTTAGTGCTGGTAAGCATAAATTTTACGGTTATCAGATTGAAGTTCAGGAGATGCAGGAGATTTCTGATCTGCCTTCTGAGGATCTAATTCCCTTTCCTTTTCACAATCCCAATCCTATTTTTAGACTCAACAAAAAAGGGAAAATCCTTTTTGCCAATCCGGCGGCACATCTCATTTTTTGTCTCGACGGGAATGACTTTCAGGAAGATTTTAAACTTCAGATGTCTGCAACATTGGATTCGCTCTCAACAAACATTCAATCGTTTAATGGTTTTGTTCATTTTAGTGGAAATACCTACACATCCACCTATATTGCTGATCAGGAAGGCGTAAATGTTTATTTGAGCTTGATTCCACACATCAATTTATTAGGGAATAAATATGCTCTTAATGAAGCTTTTCTGGAAACATTTACAAATAATTCCAGCAATGCTGTTGTTTTAATTGGGCTCGATAAAAAAATCCTTTATTTTAATCAGCAAGCACAAAACGATGCTAGGGATATTTTAAGTTATCAGTTGGAAGCTGGTGGAAGTTTGCCTGAATTCCATAACTCGGTTTTTAGTGATCAACTCAATCGGATCATTGATATTGTATGCACTCGTAGAGGGGACTTCACCTTTGAAACAACGGTTACAACTGAAAAAAATGGTTCGTTGTGGTTTCAGATTTCTGTATGTCCTGTCAGCGCTCATCCAGGTTCGATTTCTGGTATTTATCTGAGTATTGTCAATATTACCGAGGTTCGGTTGAATGAAGCTGAATTGAATAGAACACAGAATTTTTATAAAACCATTCTTAACAATATTCCAGCTGACATTGCCGTATTTGATTTAGCTCAAAATTATCAGTTCATCAATATACAGGCTGTTGCGAATGCTGAAATTCGGGATTGGTTAATCGGGAAAAACGATTATGATTATTTCAAGTTGAAAGGTCTAGATACAGCTATCGCCGATAAACGACGAGAGATCTTTTTAGAATCGATCCATTCCGGGGAAATACAAGACTCCATTGATAAACACATCAAAGCGGATGGCACGGTCAATTATGTGTTAAGACGGTTTTATCCGTTTGAAGCGGAAAACGATGTGAAATTTGTTATCGGTTATGGGATTGACATCACGCCCATTAAAGTAGCTGAACAAGACACACTCGCCGCGCTAGAGAAAGAGCGGAAACTTAACCAACTTAAAACACATTTTGTGCAAATGGCTTCGCATGAATTCCGAACGCCATTGGCTACCATTCAATCGAGTATGGATATTTTGAGCATGTATTTATTTTCAAGCTCTGAAATTCCTGAACACTTGATTGCTCGCTTCCAACTTCATCAGAAGCGTATTGAACAAGAGATCAAGTGGATGACCGAAATCATGAACAATTTCCTACTCCTGGGTAAACTCGATGCTCATAAGATGAATTTCAGACCTGAATTAATTTCTATAGAAGAATTAATTCAGGTGGAAATTTTGGAACGTGAGACATTGTCGGTTGGGAAGCAACAAGCAACATTCCTTATAAAAGGAACCTCACGCAAGCTTTTTGTTGATCCTCGTTTGATGCGTCATGTATTAGCAAACTTACTTTCCAATGCGTTCAAATATTCTGAAGGAAGTCCAAGTCCAGTTGTTTCTCTGGTTTATCATTCAGATCATGCGCTGCTGAGTGTACAGGATTTTGGAATAGGAATTCCAGCGGAGGAACTGCCTTCTCTTTTTACTTCATTTTATCGGGCGAGCAACACCGAAAATATTCAAGGAACAGGTCTTGGTTTAATTATCATCAAACAGCTTATCGAAATGCATAAGGGAGACGTACTCGTTGAAAGTACGTTAGGTGCAGGTGCCACTTTTACAATCCACCTACCGATCATTCTTGAACAGTGATTTATTTTCATAAAAAAAACGGCAGTAGAAAATCTCTACTGCCGTTTTTTTGTGTTTAACGCTTAGTTCGCATCCCACCAAACTTTTGAAAGTATGTTGGTCACGTTTACGGCGTTTGAATTATACAACCGTTCATCCTGTGAAGTAGGAAGAATCGTTGGAATTCCAGGAAGATTTGAACTTGGATTGGCTGTCAGTTCAGGAATACCTGTACGTCTCCAATCGTTCCATACTTCAACTTGCGTAAACATCGCAATGTATTTCTGGAACATGATTTTTTCGAAACTAATTGTACCTGCATTTTCTGTTGCATAGGCAGCTTCAAATGTATCATCATTCGATCCAGTAATCTGCAGAATGGACGCTTTTACCGCATCGTTATGCGCTGTAGCAGCACCGTCGTTATCACCGCTGCGAAATTTGGCTTCTGCTTCGATAAATTTGGCTTCTACAAACGTTGCAATAGGAGCTACGGATGCGGGGCTTCCAAAATAGGAACCGATCGCTGATGTAGTTACATCTGCTTCCGCAGGATCTACAGATGAACCACTATAACCGCCATTTTCGTCAAGAGCAGCATAGAATGGAAGTCGCGGATCTGCTGTTGATGCTAGCGTGTCAACAAAGAATTTCCCCATGCGAATATATCCACCTCGCGCTGATTCAAAGGCATACCATTGGTTGAGTTCCGTTCCGCCTTCACCAAAAATAGAGTTTAGATCATTCTCTGGGCCTGTAAGACCTGCATTGGACAAGTATTCAAGCGCAAGGGTGGCAGAGCCTGCAGCATCGCGCTCACTCAAGCGGTTTGCATAACGTGCTTTCAACATCCAAGCTGATGTAATCCAAGAAGCAGGATCGCCAGCGAAAATCAAATCACCCGTTGGGAAATACGTATTCAGACTTGCTTCTTTGGACAGGTCGGAAATAGCTTCAGAAAGCAATGTTTGCAATCCGGCATAGATGCTTTGCTGAGAATCGTATTTCGGAGATGAATTGCCCGAAAGGCCCTTCCCTGCTTCCGTGAATGGAACATCGCCCCACATGTCAGTAGCAAGTCCAATGTTCGCCGCTTTGATCACTTTAGCAATCCCACCATAATAGGGATTTTTTTCTCCATAGTTTTCAATGAGTAGGTTACAATTGATAACAGCATTGTTGTAAATCCCTTTCCATTCATTGGTCACGTCACCTTCAAGAATCTGGTAATTGGCCAGTTCAATCATTTGACCATCTGTACCAGACATTTGCTGCGTTAAAATAGCTGCACGTCTGGCTGAATTTCCGGCGTAATTAGAAAAGGTTGCCACTTCGATGTTGGCCAGCATAGAGCCGGGTGTGCCAACAGAAGGATCATTGGGGTTTTCAGTTGCATCTTCCAGGTATTTGGTACATCCTGGGAGAACAGCTGCTGTAAGCGACAGCAGCAACATGGATTTAAAAAGTGTTTTCATGTTTTTTCTTTTTTAGGATGATCAGAATCCAGCACGAATTCCGAAAGTGAACGTTTTAACGCCTGGATTATTGAAGTAATCAAATCCTTGAATGTTCGAACCTGCTCCTGTGAGGGATGTTTCAGGATCGACACCTTTGTATTTGGTGAACAACAACAAGTTGATCGCAGAAGCATTGAAATCGATGTACTGAATGAATTTTTTGCCGGCAGCATTTGCCTTGAAATTCAATCGGTAACTAGCGCTCAATTCACGTAAACGTGCCCAGCTTCCGTCCTGAATAGCGCTTTCGATTGCACCACCCGCATCTCCTACATAAGATCGGTAATAATCGAATGAACTTACTTCCGTTGTGTTTTTATCTGTCCCTGCAATGGCGTATCCATTGTCATCAAAACCAGTGGCAACAACGCCATCAATCACTTTAGGAGCATCACGGTCAACAGCCGATTCTGCCGTTTGGCCTAGTCGGTTCAAACGTGCCCAAGTACCATTCCAGATTTTTCCACCCTTACGGAAATCCCATAACATAGAAACGGATAGGTTTTTATAGATTGTAAATGTGTTGCGAACTCCTGAAAGCCAATCTGGATAAGGACTACCTAATGACTTGCGTTCTGGATCAATGATCGGAAGGCCTGTTGATGGATCGATGATTAACTGACCATCGGATGTTTTTTGCCAAGCCGAACCAAAGAAGGTTCCGTAAGGATCTCCAACTACAGCAAAACTTCCGATGTCTTCAAATGCCGCTTCAATATCTACTTGATCTACTCCAGGAGCAAGTTCAAGCACTTTTGATCGGTTGCGGAACCAAGTTGCGCTGATATCCCATGTGAAGTTTTTCGTTTTTACTGGTGTTCCTGTAAGTGCTACTTCCCAACCTTGGTTTTGCATTTTACCAGTGTTTACATATTCACGATCGAAACCTGAAGATGGAGCGACTGGCTTGTCAAGCAAAATGTCAACGGTGGTTTGCAAATAATACGTTACATCCAATCCTAAACGGCCTTGAAAGAACTTCATTTCAGTTCCAACTTCTTGTCCGTTCACGCGCTCAGGTAAAAGATTCGCATTCCCTTTAATGCTACTGATTCCGTATCCAACTTGTCCTAAATACGGGAAGCTGTTACCATTTGTAAATCCATCCGCATAAATCGGTTGTGTATAATAGGTACGGTTTCTATAAGGCTGCGGTGAAATACCACTTTGAGCCAAGGCTCCTCGAAGTTTTAAGAAGTTAAACCAATCTGGAAGTTTGGCCAGTTCGCTCACCACTATTGATAAACTTGCAGAAGGGTAGAAGAAGTTGTTTTTGTCTTTGTTGAATGTTGATGACCATTCGTTACGACCCGTTAATGTGAGGTAAATGGCATTTTTCCAGTCAATTTCTCCATTAAAAAATACAGCTGCTGTACGAATGCGTTCCTGTCCATTGGATGTATAACGTTCGATAGAGTTTCCAAGATTGTAAAAATCATCAATGATGAGATCACGTCCGCGGCTGAATTGACTTTCGAAATTGGTATTCCACACATTGTTACCCAATGTTAGCGTGGAGTGAATGTTTTCTCCGAAGTTCTTTTTTGCGGTTAACAAGAGATCCGAATACAACTGGAAACTATTGATATTATCTAGGTTTACCTGACCATAGCGAAGTGAGTTATCATCTCCCGCAGAAGAACGGTGATATACCTGACGACGTTGTTCGCTGTATTGGTCAATCCCCACTTTGTACATGATGTTGAGCCATTTTGTTGGATCAGCATTGATGTATGTATTTCCAAATACACGGTTTACATTTCCGTTGTTCGGATTTTTGTAAGCAGCATACAATGGATTGTCATACAAACCATAGTAGTTGCGGGTATAGCCATTTCCGTATTCATATTCACTGCCATCAAAGCTTGCCGGCATACGCAATAAGCCTAGCATAATCCCCGACAGGTTTGAACCATTCTGTGGTTTTACCGTGCGTGTGTTTGAATAACTGATGCTCGTTCCTACTTTCACTTTATCGCTCAAACGGTGCTCGGAAGAAAGGCGCACAGTGGTACGATCTAACTTGGAATTCGGAATAACACCTTTGCTGTTGTAGTTTGAAATTGAAAAACGATACATCGTGTTTTCAGTCCCTCCATCAATGGCAATCTGATTGTTGAAATTTTGACCAGTATTGAAAAAGCTAGCAGCATTGTCGTGCGCTGTAATTCCCTGATCGGACAATGAAGCAATGGTTGGTCCCCATACAGAACTTGTTCCGTAGGTTACATCATCATCGGTATCGAACAAATTATCAGGACCTGGATCTGCGGTGGTATATTCCGGAGTTCCGCTGCCTCCACCGCCTGTACCTTGGGCATAGGTGTTTTGAAGTTCAGGTAGTTTGTTCACTTTCTGCACTTCAATAGTGGAGGAAAATGTAACACCGAGGCCTTTTTTATATTTCCCTTTTTTGGTTGTATAAATGATGGCTCCAGTTCCGGCACGCTGTCCATATAATGCCGCCGCTGCCGGCCCTTTTAATATCGTTACCGATTCAATGTCATCGGGATTGATATCCAGGGCACGGTTACTATTGTTTACTCCTGCAAGATTTCCGTTGTATGGATCATCTCCGGCCGAGGAAGTATAGGTGGTATTATCAATTGGAACACCATCCACCACGATTAATGGCTGATTGTTTCCCGTAAATGTTTGATTTCCGCGAATGTTAATTTTACTGGAAGATCCTGGTGTACCACCCGAACCAGTAATCTGAACACCAGCTGCTTTTGAGGAAAGCCCTTGAATAATATTGGCTTCTCCGGATCGCACCAGATCGGCACCGCTCACTTCTGAAACCGCATATCCGAGTGCTTTCTTTTCACGTGAAACACCCAAAGCAGTCACCACAAGCTCTTTCAGATTTCCCTTGAGCAACATCGAAATGTTGATCACTTCCTTGTTTGCTTTTACTTCTTTCGTTTCCATCCCCACATAACTGAAAACGAGCACACTTTCTGCACCTTTAACGGTCAGTGTGTACTCGCCTGTCATGGTGGTGAGTGTATTGTTATTGGTGCCTTTTTCAAGCACAATCACTCCGGGTAATGGCGAATCTCCATCGGACTCGTTCAGTACTTTTCCCCGGATTGTCCGTTGAGCCTGCGCTCCGACCGTAAGGATCAGGAATAGCAGAATCAACTTCCATGGAAGATAAAGTTGTTTCATAAGTGGTTGTTTTTTGGTTTAGGGCAAGTAAGGAAAAAAATCAGAGCCTTAACATTTTCATAACATAAGTGCCCGCCCTCATGAAGGTTGAGATTCATGTGTAACCAATACAACATGAGCTGTTTAAGGGGTAAAAAACTTCCTTTTCTTTTCTTTTGAAGTTATCAACAACTGGACATTACCGGTTCAAAACAAGGTAAAGGCTGTTCAGGACCTTTGTTCGCTCAGTTGATCTTTAAACTGAAGTTCAAACAAATGCTTGTAAAATCCATTTTGACGGAGCAGTTCTTGGTGGTTGCCCTGTTCCAGAATTCGTCCCTGATCCATCACCAAAATCACATCTGCTTTTTGAATGGTAGCCAATCGATGCGCAATAACTATGGATGTTCGATTATGTGTTACGGTATCAATCGCTTTCTGAATCAGCTCTTCCGTTTCGGTATCTACGGATGAAGTGGCCTCGTCCAACACCAGAATGGCCGGATTAAACAAGTATGCCCGGATAAACGCGATGAGCTGACGCTGACCCGCACTGAGCATACCGCCGCGTTCCATCACATTGAAATCATATCCGCCCGGCAATCGGCGAATAAATGCATCGGCTCCCACTTTTTCAGCAGCAGCAATAATTTCCGCACGACTGATTTCTGGATTATTGAGTGTGATGTTGTTGGCGATGGTATCGGAAAACAGAAAAACATCCTGCAAGACAACCGCTACCTGACTTCGAATCGCTTGGGCATTGTATTCCCGAATATCAACTCCATCAATTCGGATATTGCCTTTTTGGTAATCGTAAAACCGGTTAATGAGATTGATGATGGTTGTTTTTCCTGAGCCAGTTGCTCCCACAATGGCAATGGTGCTGCCTGGTGGTGCTTCAAAACTCAAATCACGGAGAATCCATTCTTCCTCATTATACGCCATCCACACGTGTTCAAAATTGATCTGTCCACGAAGTGTTTCTGGTTTAATATCGCCAGTATCGGCAATGTATTCGTGTGTGTCGAGCACGGCAAACACTCGTTCGGAACTCACCATGCCCATTTGTAAGGTATTAAACCGGTCTGCCAGTGTGCGGATTGGTCTGAAAAGCATGTTCACGTACAGCGTAAATGCCACCAGATTTCCAATCGTAAACGAGCCTTCAATCACACCTCGGGCACCCAGCCAAATGAGCAATCCGATGGAAACAGCACTGAGGATTTCCACGATCGGCAGAAAAACGGAATAATGCCAAACAGAACGGATATGTGCCCTTGCATGCGCGTGATTGATTTCTCGGAACAGGTCCATTTCTTCTTTCTCCCGATTAAAGATCTGCACGATGTTCATGCCCGTAATGTGCTCCTGCACAAATGTATTAAGTCGTCCGACCTGTGTTCTTACATCCTGAAATGCAGACTTGATTCCGTTTTTAAAAATGTTCGTCGCAACAAGTAATAATGGGATGGTCGAAATCGAAATCAGCGTCAATCGCCAATCGGTCCAAAACATGACACATAATACAACGGATAGCTGCAGGAGATCTCCAAAGACAATGACGACCCCTTCTGTAAAAATGCTGGCAATGGTTTCAATATCGCTCACCACGCGGGTTACGAGCATGCCAATGGGATTGTTATCGAAATACTTGATGCGTAACCGGGTGATGTGGTTGAATACATCCGTACGCATGTCGCGAATAACGCTCTGACCAAGCAGATTGGTGATGTAATTACTGAAAAATTGTCCCAATGCTTCCACCAGCAGGACACCAATCATGATCAACGTCATGCTCAACAACATGGACGGATTGGCCGTGAGGATGTAATGATCGACTGTATACTGAATGAGCAACGGTCTCACGGGTGATAAGAAAGCCATGAAAATGGTTAGACCAACCGAAGTCCACAGCCAGGTTTTGTAGGGCTTCACATAGGCTATTACGCGCCTCAATAATGTAAAATCAAAGGCTTTGCCTGATACGCTCATGGGTGGGCAAAGATAGAGGAATTGCCTGCTGATGCAGAATCATTTCCTACAAGTGAAAGGATGTTTTCGGGATAGCCGACTTCTGTCAGAAATAATCCACACGCTGGAACGCTCATACCTGCTTGAGAGCGGTTTTGTGAGGCAATGATCTGGGTCATTTCTTCTACCGAACGTTTGCCCTGTCCCATTTCGAGCAGGGTACCAACCACCGCCCGAACCATGTTCCGCAAGAAGCGATCGGCGCGAATGGTGAAAACCAGCATCCCGTTTTTTTCCTCCCAAACCGCCTGTGTAACGGTGCAGATGTTTGTAAACACCTGTGTATGCACTTTCGAAAACGCTCCAAAATCCTGTTTGCCGAGAAGCTGTCTGGCGGCCAGATTCATGGCTTCCACATCGAGCGTTCCAAACAGATAATGCGCTAAATGATCATGAAATGGATTGCGTTCAGTGGTAATCCGGTATTCGTATTGCCGATAAACGGCATCAAAACGGGCATGCGCCGTATCTGCCACCGCATGCAGCGACCGAAACTGAATACCCGGAATTTTCATGGATGTGAGTTTGTTGAGCAGCACTGTGGCATTCTCAATAGGCTGATCCACATCAAAGTGTGCATAGACATCTTCGGCATGCACACCCGTATCGGTCCTGCCACAGCCCAGTGTTTCAATTTCCTGCCTTAATACGAGCGATAATGCACGGTTGACGGCCTGCTGCACAGACGTGGCATTGTTTTGAACCTGCCAGCCGTGGTAGTCTGTACCTTTGTATCGTAAGCGGATGAAATAGCGCATTGCGGCAAAGTTACACGCAGGATCACTCATTCACATTTTTTTGTTGGTGAATTATGCAAAAGGGCTGTTGGAATCCGGACAATTCACACGAATATTGGTATTTAGATCACTCAATTATGGGTGTTTTTCTTTAACGGGTATACATTCTAGGTGAATGGATTCGTTAGTGAGTGCATCTTTAACATTTTTTAAAACTTTACATCTTGACGCTAGACAAGCATTCTACTTTCTTTGCGCCTCAAATTTGATTCACATTATGGCAGACATCCGGGAAATCAACGAACGTATCGAACGTGAATCGGCGTTCATTGAGTTACTCAAAATGGAACTCGAAAAGGTTATTATTGGTCAGCATTACATGATCGATCGTTTACTGATCGGGCTTTTAGCAAATGGGCATATTCTACTGGAGGGTGTTCCCGGTTTGGCAAAGACGCTGGCGATAAAAAGTCTGGCACAAACGGTTGATGCACATTTCAGCCGTATTCAGTTCACTCCTGATTTGCTTCCAGCCGATTTGGTAGGAACGATGATTTACAATCAGAAACGGGAAGAATTCAGTGTTCGGAAGGGGCCAATTTTCGCCAATTTCATTCTGGCAGATGAAATCAACCGCGCACCGGCAAAGGTGCAGAGTGCACTTTTGGAAGCGATGCAGGAACGTCAGGTGACCATTGGTGATACGACTCACAAATTGCCGGAACCATTTCTGGTGCTTGCCACGCAAAATCCAGTAGAGCAGGAGGGAACCTATCCGCTGCCGGAAGCACAAGTCGATCGATTTATGCTCAAAGTGGTGATTGGCTATCCAACAAAAGAAGAAGAAACCCGGATTATCCGCAGCAACCTCGCCGCTGAATATCCAAAACCCAATCAGGTGGTTCATCCAGATCAGATTCTCAAAGCACGTCAAGTGGTTCGGGAAGTATATATGGATGAGAAAATTGAGAAGTACATTATCGATATAGTCTTTGCCACCCGTTTTCCGAAAGATCACAACTTGGCAAAATACCAACCGCTGATTAGCTTTGGCGCATCACCACGCGCTTCTATCAGTCTGGCGCTGGCTGCTAAAGCGTATGCTTTCATCAAACGACGCGGTTATGTGATTCCCGAAGATGTGCGCGCCGTCTGCATGGATGTGCTCCGTCACCGTATCGGTCTCACCTACGAAGCCGAAGCCGAAAACATCACCACCGAACACATCATCAATGAGATTTTG
>CALQRR010000019.1 GCA_943333015.1 Chitinophaga pinensis
GGTTCTATCTCCATTTTCGCTTTCTAACAAAGAAAGTAGTCATAAAATACATTGGATAAATAAATATCCGCTGAATAAATTCGAGGAACGGAGCTTTCCAACCAAGGTCAGCATCGTCCATTTTCCTTGCGATTGCGTGCAATATAGCAATTTGAAGTAATGCACGAAGAAGTAGACCTGAAATTAATATCAACACATTGTATTGAAGAATACATCCTGCAACAGCAGAAAAATAGAGGAAATACCAGCTGAGCGGTTCCATAACCAAGGCTGATTTATGTTCCGCCTTATAATGTTTGGCTGTCGAAATGTGTCGTTTCTTTTGATGGAACCACGCTTTCCAACCGGTCTTGGGTTCTGAAACCGTGCTGGAGCCTTTTTCAATCACAATGGCTGTATTATGCAATGTCGCCACTTCATTGATAAACAAGTCATCATCACCCGAATCTAAATGAATGTGGGAAGCAAATCCTTTGACCTGAAAAAATAGGTTTTTCTTGTAGGACAGATTACGACCAACTCCCATGTAGGCTTTCCCGCGAAGGGCCATTGACAGGTATTGCGTTGCGATATAAAAGGTGTCAAAGCGGATCATCAGATTCAGAAAACCCGGTTTACGCTCATATTTACCATACCCGAGCACAATTTCTTTCCCCGGTTCATACGCATCCATAATGCTGCTAATCCAATGATTGCTTGAAGGGTAACAATCAGCATCTGTCAAAACGAGCGTTTCATGCTGCGCTGCTTTTATTCCAATGGTCATGGCAAATTTCTTCCCATGCTCACGCCCTTCCACTTCCTTGATATTGGCTACTTTTAGATGACGGTATGTCAAGGCCAACTCTTTTAGGAGATCATAGGAATTGTCGAATGAACAATCATTAACAACAATGACTTCGTAGTTGGGATAATCCTGTTCTAAAACCAGTGGTAGGAATCGACGTAAATTATCTTCTTCATTTCGGGCACATATTACCAGCGAAACGGGAGGATGTGTTGTGTTTTTCGGCTTCTTTTTAAACAAAGCCAGTCGCAGGAAACCCGCCAGATACGTGTACAATTGCAGGATGAGCATGAGCCCAAATACAATGAGAATACTAAGTAAAGGCGATAAAGTCAGGTCAATCATTGGGAAAAACGCCACGAAAAAAGAGTGACAAAAGTAGCGCGAATGGAACCTATGCAGATGCGCGGATTGGTCTATCTTTGCGCAACTTTTTAACAAAGCATGCACTTTACTCTTGCAGCAACAGACAAGCATTCCAAGGCCCGGGCCGGAGAAATTTCAACAGACCACGGAACCATTCAGACCCCGATATTCATGCCGGTGGGTACTGCCGGATCGGTGAAAGCCGTTCATCAGCGTGAGCTTCGGGAAGACATTCAGGCACAGATTATCTTAGGCAATACCTACCATCTGTATTTACGTCCTGGTTTGGATGTTCTGCGGGAGGCTGGCGGACTGCATAAGTTCAATGGATGGGACCGTCCAATTTTGACCGATAGTGGTGGTTATCAGGTTTTTTCACTTTCCGATAACCGGAAGATTACCGAAGAAGGTGCAATGTTTAAGTCGCACATCGATGGTTCGAAACACATGTTCAGTCCCGAATCGGTGATGGATATTCAGCGGACCATTGGTGCAGATATCATCATGGCTTTTGACGAGTGTACACCGTATCCATGCACTTATGAATATGCGAAGCATTCGATGGACCGCACACATCGCTGGTTGGAACGGTGCATCCATCACCTCGATGGGCAGGAGCCGATGTATGGATACAGTCAGACACTTTTCCCAATTGTTCAAGGCAGTACGTTTAAAGATTTGCGCATTCAGAGCGCCGAATTTATTGCTTCTCAAAACCGCGAAGGCAATGCCATTGGTGGACTTTCTGTGGGAGAACCGCTGGAGGATATGTATGAAATGACCGAACTGGTGTGTTCCATTCTGCCTCAGGATAAGCCTCGTTACCTGATGGGTGTTGGAACGCCCGCCAATATTTTGGAGGGAATTGCCCGCGGTGTTGATATGTTTGATTGTGTGATGCCAACCCGTAATGCCCGAAATGGGATGTTGTTTACCAGTGAAGGGATTATCAACATCCGGAATGAGAAATGGAAAAATGACTTTTCGGCCATCGATCCCTTGCTTATCACGTTTGCCGATCAGCACTATACAAAAGCGTATCTCCGCCATTTATTTATTGCAGGAGAATACCTCGCCGGAATGATTGCCAGTGTTCATAATCTCGGCTTTTATCTCTGGCTGGTGCGCGAATCACGCATCCGGATTCTCGACGGTAGTTTTGTCGCCTGGAAAGAAGAAATGGTGAAAAAAGTGAGCCGCCGTCTATGAAGTTTCGTTTGTATCTGCTCGATCGTTACATAATTAAGAAGTTTCTCGGGACGTTCTTTTATGCTGTTTTGATGTTCGGAGTTGTGCTGCCTGTCATCTTTGATCTCACCGAGAAAATGGATGATATTCTCGAAAAGGACATTCCCGTATCGGAACTCCTGTTCGATTATTATATCAATTTCATCCCGTATTTCGCCAATCTGTTTACACCCATTTTCGGTTTCATCAGCGTGGTGTTTTTTACCTCGCGCATGGCCAATCAAACCGAGATCGTTGCTATTCTAAGCAGTGGTGTTAGCTTTCGCCGGTTGTTGCGGCCCTTCATGATCTCGGCCATTGTAGTTGCCATGTTTTCCTTTCTGCTCGGTAGTTTCATTATTCCGCCAGCCAACGAACGTCGTCTTAAATTTGAATACAAATACCTCAAGTTTAACTGGAATAGAAATTTCAGTAACCTTCACCGTCAGATTGCTCCTGGGACATTTGTGTACCTAGAAACGTACACTCAAAATACCGGTACCGGTTTTCGATTTACACAGGAAGGGTTTAAAAACCAAAAGATGACCTATAAAATGAGTTCCGACTATATCCGTTGGGATTCAACGAGTACAAGCTGGAAACTCGACAATTTTGTCATCCGCACATTTAATGGTAAAAAAGAAAGTATCCGAAAGGTTGCTTTGCTCGATACAACATTGCAGTTTCAGCCCGCCGATTTTGCTCTTGCCGATGATGATGTTGAAATGATGAATTTCTTTGAATTAGATCGTTTCATCGACCGTGAACAAAGCAAAGGATCTGAATTTATCGATTATTATCTACTCGAAAAACATCGGCGAATGGCCAACCCCATTTCCAATCTGATTCTCACTCTGATTGCCGTTCCACTGGCTGGACGAAAGGTCAGGGGAGGCGTGGGGCTGCACATCGGTATTGGTATCGGAATTAGTTTTTCGTATGTCATGTTGATGCAGGTTTCTTCTGTTTTTGCAACAGAAGGTGGTGTCAACCCTGCCATTGCTGCCTGGCTTCCCAATGCACTGTATTTACTACTAGCTTTTTGGTTAATCTATAAGGCTCCCAAATAAACAAATCAGTCTTTAACGGTTTGGATTTTTTTAGGTTTGACGTTGTTTTTTAATGACAGCGTTCAAAAAACATTAAATTTGCCGCCTGTTTTGCCGAAGTGGTGAAATTGGTAGACACGCACGTTTCAGGGGCGTGTGTCGCAAGACGTGCCGGTTCGAGTCCGGCTTTCGGCACTAAAAAGGAGGGCATTTTTGCTTTCCTTTTTTTTATTTCAGTCAAAACGGGAGTGTCCTATTTTCTTGTTTACTATCTTTGTCATTATTGAAATATAGAGCGGTTTAGATTCCCTTTCATTAAGCCAACAGTTATTAGTATCGTAAATACGCATAAAAATTCTGTTCCGAACAGCAGAATTCTCAAAAGAATGAGCGCTTTTTACGAAATAAATGCTTGATGTGGAATTGAAATCCAATCCTGTTTTCAATAATAACTTTACATCAAACCATCCTTAAATATAGTTATATGTTACAACCAAGAGACGGCGTCATTCGAATTGGCGTCTTTTACGACGGGAACTACTTCCTGCATGTAAGTAATTATTACAACTATTTTCACCAGCGCCGCAGACGTATCAGCATTTCAGGTTTGCACGGTTTTATCCGCCAGCAAATTGCAGATGAAATGCAGGTGGATTATAGTCTTTGCCATGTCGTAGATGCACATTATTTCCGCGGTCGTATGAGCGCCTATGAAGCAAGTCAGCGTGGTAATCAATTGTATAATGATCGTTTGTTTGATGATGTCTTAATGTCAGAAGGCGTTGTGACGCATTATCTTCCACTTCGAACCCGCGCTGGTCGGAAAGAAGAAAAAGGCATCGATGTTTGGCTTGCCCTCGAGGCGCTCGAACTGAGCTGGATGAAGAAATACGATGTGTTGGTGTTGATCACCTCCGATGGTGATTTTGTACCCTTGATTCGTAAAGTCAATACACTCGGTACACGTGTGATGGTATTGAGTTGGGATTTTGAATATACCGATGATACCGGTCGTGAAATCGTTACGCGCACCTCACAGGATTTATTGGAAGAAGTGACCTATCCTGTTGCCATGCACGAAATCATCGATAACCGTGTTAAAGGAAAAGAACTGCTCGTGAGTGGCTTGTTCGTTACGCAGGAAAGTGCTCCCAAAACATACAAGAACATCATCGATAAAGGGGATGCAAAAGTGTCTAAAACCCTCAACATGAAAAGCGGATATGGGTTTGTGGCATATCCACCAAACAATTTGTTTTTTCACTACCTCGATGTGATTGAAGGGGATTTCAATGAAATTCACGACGGTGATACGGTGGAATTCACTATAGAAGTCAACGAGAAAGGGAACGAAGTCGCTAAGAATGTTCGTAAAGTAGCCGACGACTATTACATTCCTGAGACAGACGAAGAAGTGGAAGGGGAAGAAGAAGTGGATGACATGATTTTATAATCTGCATTAATACCATTCGAAAGCCGGGAATACTGCATAGATGTAGTATTTCCGGCTTTATTTTTTAAGTTGAAAATTCACCGTTCTGACCGCTTTTGTCAGCGTGTTTTCAATGACTGATTCCTGAATCAAATTACGCGCTTCTCCTTGGAATACCTCCTCCAAGGATAGCAGTGCGCCGCAAGGCACTTGAAGTGCATGCAACGCTTTCGTCCAAAAATCACGTACGTGTTTCTTGAATGCCGGACGTAAACAGTCTGCTAGAGCACTGCGGTTGATCACTCTTAACGCATTTGTTTTGAATCGTTCATCCGCTGAAAGCGTTTCCAACCCAAGGCATTGCGTTAAACGTTCGAATTGACGATCGTTGCCAATGGCCAGAATCAAACGTTTATCATCTCCACAGCGAAACCATTCACCATAGGGGGCTATGTTCGGATGGAGAGTTCCCTGTGCTTTGGGGATCATACCAGTCATCAAATAATTTCCAGCCTGATTGGCCAGTGCGCCCAGTGCAGCTTCCAGAAGATTTACCCGGACAATACAACCTTCTCCGGTTTTGGTCCGATGCATCAGTGCCAGCAACACTCCTTCCTTGAGCTGATGTCCGGCCAGAATATCGATAAGTGCAACCGGTAATCGGGCAGGTGTTTCTTCGGTTCCACACATCGACAAATAACCCGCTTCCGCCTGTAAAACAATATCATAGGCCACCCGTGGATCGTCTTCTCCAAATGCATCTATCTGTCCTACGATTAGGCGAGGAAACCGTTTCCGAATCTGACTGGCTTCTAAATTCCACCGTCGGGCAGATGCTGGTTTGAAATTACTCAGAACGATATCGGCTTGTGCGAGCAAGACTTCCAGCACTAACAACTGTTCGGGATCACTCAAATCGAGCATCTTAATTTCCTTACCCTGATTAACGGATGCGTAATACGCCGTAATGTTTCCGGGAGTTTCCTTGCTATTATACCAGGTGCGAGTTACGTCACCGCCACTGGTCGAATTTTCAATTTTTATCACCCGTGCGCCGCATTCAGCAAAGAACAAACCGGCCGATGGACCAGCTAAGACGGATGCAAGTTCAATGATTAAAAGATCGCTGAAAAATGTAGATGTGGAAATTTCGGTCTCTTGCATATCAAAACGGATAACCAATTCCGAAATTGAGATTTCCTTGTCGCAGCTTCTGGTATTGAATCACCCAACGATCTCCCAAAGGCCCGGATGGATCGCGCATTTTATAGGCGACATCGAGGCGGATAATGAAAAAATCGAAGTTAAAACGTAGTCCGGCACCAACTCCAATGGCAATTTCTTTATAGAAACGTTGTGCATCAAATTCCGCTAATGGCCGTTGAAGGTCTTTTTGACGCAGCCAGATATTTCCAGCATCCACAAAAGCGGCTCCTTCAAAGATCTTGTAAATCGTAGAACGGTATTCCAAATTCCACTCGAGCTTGATATCTCCAATTTGATCAAACCGAACATTGGTTGGGTTTTCATAACCACCCGGGCCAAGTGATCTGGCAATCCAAGCTCTGATGCCGTTGGCGCCTCCTCCGAAAAAGCTTTTCACAAAGGGCATTACTTTGCTGTTGCCATAGGGTATGCCTAGTCCAACAAAACTCCGCATCGCCAATGAGCTCGATTTTCCCAAGAAACGGTAATACCGCAAATCGGTATCAAAACGGACAAATTGTGAAAACGGAACACCAAAAACCACATACTGATTGCTGGTATTTATTCCCGGATTTGCATAAAAAGCACGTGATTGGCGAAGTAAAAAACCAGAGCTTTCGAAGTTGCCCTGAAAAAAGATGAAGTTTTTCGTCTCTCCAACATGTTGTCCATTGTATATAAAACTATACCGCATGGAGGAGATGAGCTGACTCTGAAAACTGTTTTTCAGGAACAGGTTATTCGATTTATCAAGCAGATTTGAAAATTCGGTTCCCAGATTCACATAGACGAAATTGATCTCCGCCGGATTAATCGTATGGGTAATATGCCTTCCGTATTGTGCTGAATATCCGTATGCTAAATTGAAAATGTTACGTTGATAATCGGGGCGTTGCTGGTAATTGAAGGAAGTGGTGATGCTTGTCTTTTGCCCCGTTGTTCCCAGAAAATGCATGAACTTTGGAATTTTAGGCAGTTTCAACGAAACGACTGGTCCGAAAAGAAACGTGTTGAAGGGCAAATATTTCTGTATGGTTTGATTGTCCTGATTGACATCCGAAATGATACGTTGCACCTCCACCGTAGTGTTTAGGCGAACTTCAAAAAGTTCCAAGCCACGCAACAGGTTTTTGTTTTGATAAATCACATCTAACGAAACCCCGAGATCACCAGCCTTGTTGGTTCCTTGCGTCTGAATGGTGTAGGATTGTCTTTTTTTCGGACTCACCTGAATTTCACAATCAAGTAATCCTGTTGTATCTCCTAAAGTTGGTCTGAATTGAATGTTGATGAATTTGAAGGTGTTAAATTCAGCAATTCTACGATACGTCAGATCAGCCTCTTTTTTACTGTATAAATCCCCATGGTTAATGGTGATCGCTGGTTTCAATGCCCGTGGACGAAACCGTAACTCTCTGTCGGATACATAATGGATATTGTCAAAAAACAGCGTATCAGGTGTTGATGTGCTGTCGCGACGCAAGGTGTAATCTGCGTAAACAAAGATGTTGTTGATTTTATAACGGGTGTGCGGAGTACTAACCGTACTGTCTACATAGCCTGCAATACGTTTCACGGGATTGTCAATATCAAGGGTGAGATCCACTTGATGCGATCCCAACGAACTGTCGGCGCGGAACGTGATGAAATTTTTTACGAAGGCAAAATATCCTTTGTTTTTGAGGAATTCAGTAATACGGCCCCGTTCCAGATCGAGTTCATCGGTACTGTAGTTTTTACCCAATCGGATTATTCTGTTGGATGTATCACTCTTCACCAAATCAGCAACGGTCGGATCTTCAATGTCGTATGAAATGGAGCGAATGGTATATGGCGTTCCCGCATAGAGGGTAAACAAAGCATTGCGCATCTGCTTTCTACCGGGTTGCAAACCAATGGAGTCGACAACCTTTGCATTGAAGAACCCTTGATTCTTCAGGAAAAGTTCGATTTGTTTGGAAGAACGACTTGTCATACCCGAATCGAGTATAACCGGAGCTTCCCCTACAGTCAGGCGCCATTTTGCTAAACTGAGTGGTTCGTCGTTTTTAAGACGTTTGCCTGCGGCCTTTCGTTGCTCATTCAGGATCTTTCGTTTTTCAAGCCGTTTGGCATACCGCGGTTTGAATTTCTCCTGATTGACGGTATTATAAATCCAAAGATGAAATCGCCACAGCCCGAGAATTTTCCGATTCGGTTTTTGGCGGATGTAAGCCAGCAATTCAGCGTCAGGAATCTTGGTTTTATTTTTTAAAATAATGTTTTTGTTGAGCAGATATTCATCTTTCTGAAGCCTTCTGGTGGGATTACAGGCCGATATTAAGCAGATTGCAAGCAGAAGCAACATGCCAGCAATCTTCCCGTTTAGCGGGCCATACAAGGAAATCCGGTTTTGCATTCGCTCTTTGTGGTACTTTAGCTGGCTCAAAAATAAGGGCTTTTAAATGCTGGGCAAAAACCGACTCCGAGAACTACAGCTGCTTCACCAGAAGAAACACCGCGAAGAGCAGGATCTATTTCTGGCAGAAGGTGCTAAGATCGTTCCTGAATTGTTACGATCAGACTTTCCTGTGAAAGAAGTTTTTGCCCTTGAATCTTGGCTTGACAAGAACCGTGCGCTTTTACATCAGACGGACTGTGCAGCCACCTCCATCACGCAACAGGATTTGGAACGGCTGAGCCAGCTTCAAACGCCTCAGGAAGTCATTGCGCTGTGTGGAAAACCTCTTGAAAAAGCTCCTCATTGGCAATCGGGGCCGCTAGTTCTGCTGATGGATTCCATTCGTGATCCCGGCAATATGGGCACATTGCTTCGTTTGGCCGATTGGTTTGGTGTAGAAGCGGTGTATGCATCCAACGACAGTGTGGAATGGACCAATCCGAAAGTCATTCAGGCTACGATGGGATCATTTATTCGTATCCGCCCAGTGTATGTGGATGCGGAGCAATTGCTTCGGGAGTCCAATAAAACGTTCCCCGTATATGCGGCTGATTTGGAAGGAGAGAATTTATATTCGGGAGATTTTCCGGCGGAAGGCATGTTGATTATCAGCAACGAAGCGCATGGCTTATCATCTGAGCTGGAAGATTTGTTAACTCGAAAACTGCACATACCGGCCTTTCCAAGAAATGGGAAACAGCCAGAATCATTGAATGCAGCCATGGCAGGGGCCATTGTTCTTGGAGAATTCAGCCGGCGGAGAATGCTGGGAATACAGCCAGAAAACGGTTAATTTTACAGCAATGTACAAACGTCTGGTTCGTCCGTTCCTGTTTTTATTCTCTCCCGAAAAAGCACATGCCGTTTCGGTGAGCTTGTTTAAGTTGTTGCTCCTTATTCCGGGCATTGATGGCATTTTTCGTTGGTACTCCAACGGATTCGAACGTTCTCTGAGATTCGATAAAAAAGGCTTACGTTTTCCTAACCGCGTTGGATTGGCAGCAGGATTTGATAAGAATGCCACATTTTACAAAGCATTCCGTCATCTCGGTTTTGGATTTATTGAAGTCGGAACAGTCACTCCGGTGGGCCAGCCGGGCAATCCCAAACCTCGCCTGTTTCGTTTACCGCAGGATGAGGCCATCATAAACCGAATGGGATTTAACAACGAAGGCGTTGAAGCGATGGTGAAGCGCTTAAAAAACAGACCCAAAGGACTAATCGTTGGAGGAAACATCGGAAAAAATAAACTCACACCCAACGAAAAAGCAGTTGATGATTACTTGATCTGCTTCCGGGCGCTTCAACCGTATGTAGATTATTATGCGGTCAATGTAAGTTCTCCCAATACACCTGGACTGCGCGCCTTGCAAGAGAAAGAACCGCTAAAAGCTTTGTTGAAAGCATTGCAGGAAGAAGCGCGTCACCTCAAAGCAGATCAACCTATCCTTTTAAAGATTGCACCAGATCTGACCGAGTCGGAACTATCCGATATTGTTGAGATTGTTCAGGAATGCGAGTTGGCAGGAGTCATTGCTACTAATACGACTGTTTCCCGCGCGGGATTGAAAACATCAGCGGAATTACTTGCAGCAGTGGGAGCAGGAGGACTCAGTGGAAAACCTGTCAAAGATCGTTCCTCAGAAGTGATCCGGTATTTGCGGGAGCACCTCGGACCAGAACCATTAATAATTGGTGTTGGTGGCATTCATTCAGCTGAAGATGCACTTGAAAAAATTGATGCCGGTGCCGACCTTATTCAGGTGTATACTGGATTTATTTATGAAGGTCCAGCGCTGATCCGTTCTATTCATCAACAACTTGAACAACGCACGCAATGATACATATAACTGAATGTCCGCGCGATGCCATGCAAGGCATTCATGCGTTTATTCCCACCGAAGAAAAAGTGAACTATTTGCAGCTGCTTCTTTCTGTTGGCTTTCCCATGCTGGATGCTGGAAGTTTCGTTTCGCCTAAAGCGATTCCGCAGATGGCCGATACCGCTCAGGTGTTTGATCAGCTTGATCTCTCTGCTACCCAAACGAAGCTTCTTGCAATCATTGCCAATAAACGTGGTGCAGAGGATGCCGCCATGCACGAGAAAGTGAGCTTTTTAGGTTTCCCTTTTTCGGTTTCAGAAACATTTCAGCAGAGAAATACCAACGCTAGCATAGCTGAGTCGTTGATCCGCGTGGATGAAATTCTCGAAATCTGCACCCGGCAAAACAAAGAACTCATCGTTTACCTGTCGATGGCATTTGGAAATCCTTATGGTGATATCTGGTCTGCTGATCTCGTTGCTCACTGGGCTTCAACACTCGAATCGCATGGA
>CALQRR010000020.1 GCA_943333015.1 Chitinophaga pinensis
AGCGGCTCAGTTTGAAAACGCGACTTCTCTTCAATCCAGCCAAAAGGGCGACTATTTGCACTCCAGGCCACAGCCATGAAGAGCAGAACAGCAATACTTCCAGATAGATATTTATAGTACGTTTTCAATCAAAATAAATTCAAAGACAGACAAACAGTTGCGCGAGCGTTAAAGCATTTTCAAGGATTGCTTGATCATGTCTTCCACACTTAATTCCTGTTCGCCTGATTTAATGACCTTGTCAAGAGCCTTTTCGGCGTTGATTTTGGGAAATCCGAGTAAAGTCAGAGCAGTTAACGCTTCCCCTCTGACGGTATTGTGCAGGCCAGCGAAAAGTTCAGGACTGACCGTATCACGGTCGAATTTCCCTTTCAGGTCGACGATGATCCGTTGTGCTGTTTTCTCTCCGATTCCCTTCACATTTTTCAGTGTGTGGACGTTATTACTCATTACTGCTTCCGCAATTTCACCCGTGCTGAGCGAAGATAAAATCATCCGCGCGGTGCCGGCGCCCACTCCCGATACATTTATTAACAGCCGGAACGTTTCCCGTTCGGCACGTGATGCAAAGCCATACAACACATGGGCATCTTCTCGAACAGCCATGTGTGCGTAGAGAATACACCGTTCCGGATTGGTGATTTGTGTATAGGTGTTCAGTGAAATGTGCAGTAAATAGCCCACTCCTCCACAATCAATAACTGCGTATGTAGGTGTTTTTTCGACGAGTTTTCCACTAAAATATTCGTACATAATCAGGATTGTGCTTGTGCATCAACAACAGCAAGTGTAACCATATTCACAATTTCACGAACAGAACTGCCCAACTGTAAAACATGCACCGGTTTTTTCATACCGAGCAACAGCGGACCGATGGCCTCTGCATTGGCCAGTTCCTGCATGAGCTTGTAAGCGATATTCCCCGCTGCAAGATTTGGGAAAATTAATGTATTGACTTTATTATCGACCAAACAGGAAAATGGAAACTGCTCCTTGAGCATATTATTGTTCATGGCAAAATTGGCCTGAAGTTCTCCGTCAACAATAAGATCGGGACGGCGTTCGTGCAAAATTCTGGCAACTTCCCGCATCTTAAGTGCATCAGCACCTTCAGCTGATCCAAAATTCGCGTAAGACAGTAAGGCAATCTTTGGTGTGATATTGAGATTGCTCACCGCTTCAGCGGTCAGAATCGTAATGTCAACAAGCTCTTCTGCTGTTGGGTTGATGTTGACTGTTGTGTCGGAGAAAAAAACCGGTCCGTTTTTAGTCATGATAATGTATAAACCAGCTACACGACTTACACCTTCGCGGATTCCAATCACCTGGAGCGCAGGTCTTACGGTGTCGGGATATTTCCGTGTTAATCCGGAGATGAGTGCATCTGCCGCACCTGTTCTGACCATCATGGCACCAAAATAATTCCGTTCACGCATCATCTGACGTGACTCATACAGGGTAATGCCACGACGTTTGCGCAAATCGTAGAAATTATCTGCAAATGCAAATCGGCGCTCCTCTTCCGAAGGATCGCGTGGGTCGATGATTTCAACACCTTCTAGATTGATCATGAATTCCTCACAGATTTGATCAATCTTCACTTTATTTCCAAGTAGAATCGGTTTTCCGATGCCCTCGTTTTTAATGACTTGTGCTGCTTTGAGGATTTTGTAATTGTCAGCTTCTGCAAAAATGATGCGTTTCGGATTCGTCTTCGCCCGGGTGGTGAGTCGATCCATCAGCGAATTGTCCAGCCCCATGCGCTTGATCAATTCCTGTTTATACGCCTCCATATCGGCAATTGGATAATTGGCAACTCCCGAATCCATTGCCGCCTGGGCAACAGCAGGAGCTACCGATGTAATCAATCGCGGATCTACCGGCTTAGGAATGATGTATTCACGTCCGAACTGGAGATTGGCTTTGTTGTATGCCATGTTCACCGTTTCAGGAACGGGTTGTTTGGCAAGATCCGCAATGGCATACACAGCGGCGAGTTTCATTGCTTCGTTAATGCTTGTAGCACGAACATCTAGCGCTCCGCGGAAAATGAACGGAAATCCAAGGACGTTATTAACCTGATTGGGATAATCAGAACGGCCGGTTGCCAGAATAATATCTTCTCGCGCTTCAATCGCATCCTGATACGGAATCTCCGGATCGGGATTGGCCAGTGCAAATACAATAGGATCTTTCGCCATACTGCGAATCATGTCCTGACTTACAATATTCCCTTTCGATAAACCCACAAATACATCGGCATTCACAAATGCTTCGGTCAGTGTCTTTAAAGTGGTTTCAGAAGCGAAAAACTTTTTCTGTTCATCCAAATCGGGGCGGGAATTACTGATGACACCTGTACTATCGCACATCATCAGATTTTCCTTTTTCACTCCCAACTGCAAATACAAACGGGCACACGAAATGGCCGATGCACCAGCTCCATTGAAAACTACTCGTACATCACCGATTTTTTTACCGGCAATTTCAAGGGCATTCAATAAAGCAGATCCTGTTATGATAGCCGTTCCATGCTGATCATCGTGCATGACCGGAATCTTCAATGTTTCTTTTAAGCGGCGTTCGATTTCAAAGCATTCCGGCGCTTTAATGTCTTCCAGATTGATGCCTCCAAACGTTGGCGCAATGGCTTTAACAGTCGCCACAAACGTATCTATATCGGTCGCGTCCACTTCAATATCAAAGACATCGATGTCTGCAAATATTTTGAACAAAACGCCTTTCCCTTCCATCACCGGTTTTGAAGCTTCCGGCCCGATATTCCCTAAACCCAGTACCGCTGTTCCGTTAGAAATGACCGCTACGAGGTTTCCCTTTGCTGTGTATTTGTATACATCTTCCGGATTTTTTTCAATCTCCAGACAAGGCTCTGCAACACCTGGCGAATAGGCCAACGACAAATCCCGCTGCGTAGATGTTGGTTTACTTGAGATTACTTCAATTTTTCCCGGACGACCATTTGCATGATAATCCAGTGCTTGCTTTTTCTTATAATCGTCCATACTCATTTGAAAAACAGCAGTTTGCAATGGTGAATGAGCAACTGCGACCCGCAAAATTAAAAGAAATCACGCCAAATAATTCAGTCAAAGCGTTGTGTTTTCAACATTGCAACGGTGGTATATAATTTCTAATTTCGATTTACTTCAATTATGACTGACCCAGACGTAAAACTCCCAAGAATTATTGTCCTTACCGGCGCCGGCATCAGTGCCGAAAGTGGCATCCGGACATTCCGCGATTCCGGAGGATTGTGGGAAGAGCATTCTATCATGGATGTGGCAACGCCCGAAGGTTGGATGCGCAATCCTGCTCTGGTGCTTGATTTTTACAATCAACGTCGGGCGCAGTTAAAAGAAGTTGAACCCAATCCTGCACATTTGGCTTTAGTCAAACTGGAGAAGTTTTTTTCAACGAGCATCGTCACGCAAAACGTGGACGATCTGCATGAGCGTGCCGGATCTTCCAAGGTGCTTCATCTGCATGGTGAATTGCTAAAAGTCAGAAGCGAACGTTTTGATGACCTGATTTACACCACCGATCAAGCGATTCATCTGGGTGATGTATGTGAACAAGGTGCTCAACTTCGTCCGCACATTGTCTGGTTTGGGGAAGATGTACCCATGATTTCCGTTGCCGCAGATATGGTAAAAGATGCAGATGTTATAATTGTAGTCGGAACATCTCTCAACGTTTATCCTGCAGCGGGTTTGCTCTATCATGCTCCATATGGAAGCCGAAAGTTCCTCATCGATCCTTCCGATAATCCTACCAGTAATGTTTACCGATTAACGCATATTCAGGAAAATGCGGGCAAGGCTTTGCCTGTTTTGGTGGATGAACTCATTGGTGAGTATTTCCCCGCTGCTCTTGATTAAGCACTTGCTTTCTTAGTCGTATACATTTAAAATGTTCTGATAAATCAGGTCGCGTTTTTCTGAAAGCCGGTCTTCAGCAATTCGTCCAGCACGCGTGTAGCCACCTAAATAGTACCGTTGGAACCATGGGAATACCGATGCCATGGAATGGACAATGCCATAGTTGACCGCGGTATTTACAGCAAGAAACAGAAATCCACCCGTCAGCAACAGCGAGTTAATTCCATTTTTTACATCTCCCGCATAAAACTGCCCAGCGCCTGGGAGAATGACACTGAGTATTTTAGCCGTTTTAGGGTTGGGGTGGCGTATATGAATCAGCACCTGAAACAAACTATCTAGTTGATGTTGCTTGACGCTTTCTGATGCAGGTAATGCGTGTTTAAAGGCGTTGCGGCTTTCTTCAAAATTCAGGTTCGAAAAATGAGCAACACCCAACAGGAAGTTTTTGTAATACACGATGCTGTCTGGAAGATCATCGCTTATACCATACAGATCAATGAGTGCGAGCTGTGTCTTATGAAGTGCAAGCATTCCAGAACATTTCCGTAAGGTAAACCAGCATTTCTCGGCATACGCATCGGACATGACTGCTGCCCGGTGATAATAGTTTACCGCGCTTTCTTTCTCACCTTGAGTCAATTGAATGCGTGCCAAATGATCAAGCGAGCTGATCGCAAAATGGCCTTCTCCAAAATACAACACACGTTCAAAGGCCAAACTCGCCACATCGTAATTCGACAAAGCATATTGCTCCAAGCCGAAGTGATAGGTTTCCTCCAGATCTTGAGCAGTTGCCGAAAAGCTGAACAGACTAAGGATGGAGAAAAAACGCAGCATCCATTTTCTGAGCCAGTTTGTCTGCTTGCCTTTTATTGTAACGTTTTGAAGAGGTGAACGAACCATAAATATTTCCTAAGTAAAATCCAGTAGCAATAGATCCGTATATCCAGCCATAAGTACTTGCTGTTCCATTGATGCTGAATCCCCGGATGGCTTGAAAACTGGTGATGCCAATGGAGATCAGGCTGATGATACCATCCTTCCAATCGCCTGTGTAAAATTTCCCGCTACCCGGAACCAGTGCCGACATGGCCATGGCCAATCCGGGCGATTTCCTCCGCATGGTTAAACCTTCATGGCTTAAATCCCGCAGAGCTGAAAGGGAAGATTCATCCTTTGGAATTTCTGCTAACAAGCGTTCCGAATTATTAAAATCCTGTTCCAGTAAATAACTGAATGCTTGATAGTAATGCCGTTTTTCGGGATTTAAGGTGGCGTTGGTTGCTAAAAAATCGCGTGTGGCATGAGTCTTTTTATCTGCCAGTAAGTTAAATGCGTACAGATCGTCAAAAGGGGATGTAATAGCTTTCTTTTCAGGGAAAAATGCATCTATCCGTTTACCTGCAGTTGCAAAATCTTTATTGAATGAATAACTGCGGATGAGGTTTTCACGCAAGGAGTCGTTTTGAGGTTCCAGATAAATCAAGCGTTCCAGTTCGATGGCTGCCAGAGAATATTGTTGGGAATGAAACAGATAGCTGGCAAATTCTTTCGAACGGGGAATGTCATAGAGGTTTTGCGCCTGTGCTGGTTTATACAGCACGAAAATCAACAATGAAAGTAGCAGGTTAAATCGCATCAGGGAAGATCAATGAACAGGTGTTTTTCCTGATCGAATGCATATTTTTCGGGACTTAAGCCATTACACCGCTGCAAGCGATCCAGCGTTGCGAGCATCCCGAATATGGGACCTTTTTTCTTCACTGCCAGCATCCCAAATTCGGAGCAAGAAGGACTAAATGTGCAGGAGTTATTGTCTTGTGAAGAAATGGCAAACTTATAAAAGAGAAACAGGCCTGAAAAGAAGTACTGGACTTCATTTGTATTGTTTTTGGCAAACGTATATTCCTGATGCACATGTGTTTCTCGAAAGCCAAAGCGCAATTCTGTTGGAGCAAACGATTGCCCCATCACACAACTGCTACTTAACAGGAACAGGAAAATTATACAACGCATCGTCTTTAAGTTCATTGATCCGCAGGTTTTTATAGGTAGATATTTTAGTTTCCTTACCACCTGCTTTGTAAAGAATTTCGATAATCTCAGCGGGAAATTCAACGCCTGAATTTTTCAGATACGATTTAAACAGCTGCTTTTTTAACAAGACATTTGTGGGCGAATAAAAAGCAACCCCCTTAAGCTTGCCCAATTCCTGAGAAACAATGATTTTACCGAACACCTTTTGCAGGCGCTTTTCTGGTGTCCAGGTAGTTACAACCATCGTTCCTTCACGTTCAACGTGTGCAATGGTGTAGGCCGTTTTCTCTAGCCCGAAATTGTTTAGGTTATTCTGAAGGGCAAATTCATACAATGTTGAAGAAGGCAGCATTGGGATAAATTGCCGGGTAACGAGTTTATGATCAATTATTTTATTAAACACAGTATCCTGAATCACCCAGTCTTCTTTGGCAGGAAAAGTCACGTGATAAACGACTTTACGATACGTTCGGTCGTACATTACAGAACCCATTGTCAGACTTAATTTACCATCAGGAAATTTCTCTTTGATGGTGAAGTCTGCTCTAAGCCTGAAATAATGTTGCCCAATGGAAGAATTGGGCAACAACTGAAAAAGAATGAAAAATAGGAAAACTCCGATTGGGCTTTGGAAGCGAAACGATTTAAAAGAAAGCAAAAGACAATCCTCCAACAACAACGCCTAATACGTAATACAGCACATATACCGCTCCACTGATGGCACAACCGATAACTGCTTTTTTCGTTTCTTCTTCATCTTCCGAAACAAAATACACAATAGCAACACCGGGCACACTGCAACAGATTCCCCATACAATGGAAGGGATTCCTAGTGGCGGCTCACCTTTGAGCGACGAAAGGGTTCCAAGAATATCACTTGAATTATTCACGTTTTGCACCAATGGATTACTCGGGTTGATTTCAGAAAGAGTAATGCCCTCATTGGCTGAAACAAACTGCTCTAACTCATTTAACTGAGCAAATTCAGCATTGATTTCTTGTTCATCAACATTGAAAAGTTCGGCATGCGCTGCAGCAAATCCGAAATTCATGGTGAGCGCCAGAAGCGCAGAGAAAAATACTTTTTTCATAACGGTCTAATTATACTCTGGTCTTGCAAATATAAACGCTTTGCTCTCTTTTCGGGTTCCTTGTTTGAAAATACCTCAAATTGAACGCAAGATTCATTGAATTGAATTTCAAACGCATTCCACTCAGGTTTTCTTTTGTTTAAAAGCTGTTTCTCGGTTTCTGAAATTGTAATTCTGATTTCTTTACAGACCTTTGATTTTTTATTTTCGAATACGACAGCCTCATTAGTAACCAGTGATTGGTTTTGTATTCAATTTTTCAAGTATGAAAAAAAGTGCTTTTTACTTTTTACTGATTTCCGGTTCCGCTTTTGGTCAGACGGATTCTGATACGGAGCTCATTAAATCGCATCAAGTGGTTAATACAGCATTGTTGGCGCATCCGCATGCACATTACATTTTCAAGGACCGAAATGCACTGGTCAAATACAATCCTCTGAGTCTGGTCTTTGGAGGATCTCTTTTCTTTTATCAACGGGTTATTTCTCCACAAATTTCGGCAGGATGTGCATATGAGATCAGCTGCTCAAACTTCAGTAAGCAAAGTATACGGATGTTTGGTTTGGTAAAAGGTATCGCTCTTTCAACTGATCGACTTACACGATGCAACAAAATTGCAAGTGCCGATTTTCATCCGGTGATGATCAACGCGCAAAACAAAGTCATTGATGCCCCTGAAATGTATAAGCTGCGCAGATGAAGTACTTGTTTGTCCTTCTTTTTTCAGTCTGCTTTTCAGTTGGATTTGCTCAGCAAGATTTCACGTTTAACGACGACCTCGATTTTCTGATCCACCTTTCTTCCAACAAACTTTTTCATGAAAGTGATGTCTACTTTGAACAAACCGCACTCAAAGTAGGTACAAACATCGGGCAGCTCGATTCGCTGAATTATTTGATGGGATTTCTCTATTATCAAAATGATAGTCTGAAACGCGCCCGGTCGCTGCTCCGGAATGTTGGTCCAAACAATCCCCGTTATTATAAAAGCAAATTGTATCATGCATATTTATGTATGAAGTTGAACGAACCCGACAGTTCCATTTATTATCTCCAGAAACTGGAGCCTTCCACGAGTAACGAAGTCAATCAGCTACGGGATTTCCAATTGGCAGGTGCATATTTGTTGGCCGGTGACACCCGAAAATGCGATTCAATAAGTCTGAATTTCAACAGTACGATTGCTGTTTTACGAGAAGAGCAGATCAATCTTAAGAGCTATTCGGAAATACAGAAATCGAATACTCGAAAATCTCCATTTATTGCCGGTGCACTTTCGGCGGTGGTTCCTGGTCTCGGGAAAGTATACGCCGGGAATAATGCCCAAGCCTTATCTGGATTTTTACGTGTCGGTATTTTGGGTGCAATAACCGTCGAAAACTATATGCGTCGCGGCATTCGTGATCCACAAACATTGTTATTTGCTGGATTATTCAGTGCTTTTTACATTGGAAATATTTGGGGGAGCGCACTGAGTGTTCAGATCGTTAAAACAGAAAAAGACCTTGAAAACAAATCAAATATTCTGGTGGGCATTCATGTGCCTCTTAAGAAGTTTTTCAACTGAGGCGCAAAGTTATCCTGTCCAACTGGCCGATAGCTTGTTTCATGCGGCACAGTATGAGGCTGCTGCATTGGAATATGAAAAATGCGTGTTTTTTAACAAGAACGATTCCATTACAGAATATGCTGTGTCGCAGCGTGCTTACAGTTTCAAAAATGCAGGTAAATACTTCGATGCGTATCAAAATTTCCTGCGTTTGGATACCGACAATTACACGGACTCATTAAAATGTGTTGTCAATTATCAGCTCGGGTTGATGTTGTATTTGAGTAATTATTTTGTGGATGCGGATACATATCTCCAGCGCAATTTCAATCTGCCAGTAAGCACTTCAGAATACAAAAAATCTATTTTGTTGGATGTTTTGGTGCTTAATGAATTAACTAAATATTCAGAAGCACGAAATAAATTGATGGTCTATGCGTCCAATTATGCACCCACTGCGCTCAAGGACACTATCATTTTTATCGTTGATACCTACTACACGAAAGAGCAATTGCCCCATTTGAAATCGCTTTCAAAAGCCCGGGAACTCTCAAAGATACTTCCAGGTGCAGGATTGTTTTATATTGGTAAATCAGGACGTGCATTGGGAAATATTACTTTCCTTTTAGGTTCGGCAGCGTATACCGGAATAAATATCTATTGCGGAAACTACATCACATCGGCCACTGCAGGCGTTCACTTGATGCGACTGTTCTATACGGGAGGAATTAATCAGCTCAATGTTTTAGTACCTTTAATCAATTATAATCGTTCCCGTATTTTTAACGATAAAATCAAAAGTAAACTCCAATGTATTTTTTGAAATCGCGAATAATTTTCTTTTTATTACTCCTTCCTTTCCTTTCTCTTGCACAGTATCAAGTATCTGCAACCCTGCTAGGACATACAGCTCCTGTAAATGGTGTGGACATTTCCATGGATGGTAAATTACTTTTATCCTGTAGTAAAGATCAAAGTATCCGGCTGTGGGATCTGACTAAAAATGAGCAATTAAAAGTCATTCCATCACTTCCCAGTTCCATCAAGAAAGTTGTTTTGAATCCGGAGGGAACGAAGTTTTATGCCACGGGATATAATAAAATCTACTACTGCGATTTGCAGAAATTCAAGGTCGAAAAATCCTATAAAGCACATGCGGCATTTATAGAAAGTGTCTCCATTCGGAATGATTACGTAGCAACCACGAGCTGGCGCGATAAAAGCATTATTATCTGGAAACGAGATGGTTTTAAAAAGCTTCTGGCCATGAAAGATTCTGTTTGGACAGATTGCAGTACGTTCTCCAATGATGGAAAAATTCTAATTACGGGCGATCATGCCAATCTGATCAAAATGTGGGATGTGTTTTCGGGAGAACTCATTGCCAAATTTGCTGGCCACACCGATTGGATTTACGATTTGGCCTTGTCCAATGATGGTAAATTTCTCTATTCAGGAAGTTTCGATGGATCTATTCGAATCTGGGAAATGGCCTCCCAAAAGAACATCGGAACCTTGAAAGAACATACCGGTGGTATTGTTGCAATCGATTTATCCAAAGACGGAAAGTACGTGGTAAGCGCTGGCGTGGATAAATCAATTCTCGTTTGGGATACGCAGGAAAAGAAAGTCGTGCATCGCATTCCGGAGGCGCACGAAGGAACCATTTTAGACGTACGGTTTATGGATGGAATTTCTAAAATCATCTCCGCCGGATCCGACAACAAAATAAAAATCTGGCAATTGAAACCATGAAAAAAGCCGCAGATAAAATCTCTGCGGCTTTTTTATTTCAATGAACTAAATTAGTTCGAAGCTTTCAATTGGCTTGTTTTGATTGGAGTTCCTTCAACTACCCAACCAGCGCGGAAAAATTCATTTCTTTGGTAAACTACACCGTCAATTAGTGCATCATACCCTGGACCTGCATTTTCAATTGCTTTATCAACTGCAGCTTTCAACATTGGTTGTCCACAGAACTTCATTTCTTTACCAACTGTACGTGGGCCTTTAGCATCTTCGTCCAAACGAAGTGTCACGTTTTTAGAGCTGATTACTGTAAAGTCGATCAGACGTTGGTTACAGCTAGAAAAGAAAAAAGCTGAAGCAACTAAAGCGAGTGTTGTGATTTTTTTCATAAA
>CALQRR010000021.1 GCA_943333015.1 Chitinophaga pinensis
AGACACCCTCTTTTTCCCAATCGGTGTGGATACCATATTACTGAACATGGTTCCTGTAAATGATGGAATTACAGAAGGACTAGAAACGGTCTATATCAACTTCTCCGTTACAAATGATTGTGGCGATACCATTAACATTACCAACGTGATCAAAATTCGCGATCCATACGAATTATCAATCAATACGCCTGATCCGGTTATTGATTGCCCAAATCCAAACTACACCGTTGGCATTCAGATTTCTGGCGGTTATGCGCCCTACAGCTATTCATGGGACTACAACAACCTCATCACTCCCACGATCAATGTTCCAATCTTCAGGACAGATACATTTGTTGTGACCATTCATGATTTACTCAATTGTCCACTCAACCAATACACCGATACCGTTATCGTCACGTTGAATTATGACTCCTTACAAACCACCACACAAAGTGCTGTAATCTGTGAAGGGTTATCAATACAGTTAAGCCCATCGGTTGAGTTTGGCAACACGCCCTATACCTACAACTGGGTGGGTATTGCAACAACGGATACTGTAACAGTTACCCCTTCCGACACAACAACATACGTAATCAATATAACAGACGAGTGTAACATTACCGTGAGTGATTCCTTTATTGTGAATGTGCCCATTTATGATGAACTGATTGCCACGGCATTTGACACAACCATTTGTCAGCGAGGAACCGCGGCCTTACTGGCTTTCGGAACAGGTGGTGATGGAACGTATTCATACGCTTGGTCAGGTCCTGCTCCAATTATCACAGTGAATGATTCGGTGAGTTCTGTTAGCCCAACTATTCCATCATCCTATGTGATCACCATTACTGATGGGTGTAACACCACTGCAACAGATACACTTGACGTTGACATTCAGAGTTGCGAACTTGAAGTCGGAAATGCGTTTTCCCCAAACGGAGATGGCAAGAATGATTACTTTGAAGTAGCGAACATTTTCTTTTATCCAGAAAGCACCGTATACCTATACAGCCGTTGGGGTAAGAAAGTACTGGAGCAAAAAAGTTATCAGAACAACTGGTCAGGTGGTACTGAAATAACTTCCGGTACGTATTATTACGTTGTTGATCCGGGCGACGGAACAACTGTGCTGAAAGGTTACGTAACGATCTTTAAAGACTGATTTTAATGAATCCTATTGAACGGGCGTCCTAGTGGCGCCTGTTCTGTTTTAATCCTATGCGTACTTCCCTCCTTATTCTGCTCACCTTGATTCCTGCTTTTATGCACGCAAACGACACGCATAGCTGCGCACGTCCTCAGGAAATTGCTGTCCGGCATCTTTCGCTAAAACTCTCACTCAACTTTGAAAAGAAAATTGCCGAAGGATCTGCCGTTCTTCGTTTAGAGCGCAAACCAGGATTCCATGATTTTTGGGTTGATACCAAACAACTCGATATTCAGTCGGTGGTGGATGAGCATGGCAATAACCTCAAATATGAACTTCAGCAGGAGAAACACTGGATGGGTCGCCCGTTGAAAATTGTCTTGAATGACAATACACAATCGGTGAATATTGCCTACTCCACAACACCCGAATCGGCAGCTTTGCAATGGCTCAGTCCGGAGCAAACGGAAGGAAAAAAACATCCGTTTTTATTCACCCAAGGTCAGGCTATTCTCAGTCGCACCTGGATGCCCATTCAGGACAGTCCGGGAATCCGCTTCACCTGGGATGCAGCGATTTCTGTTCCACAGGATCTGATGGCTGTGATGAGCGGAAATAATCCGCAGGAAAAAAGTGCCGATGGGGAGTATGTTTTTCGCATGAATCAGCCGGTTCCGGCATATTTGGTGGCGCTGGCTGTTGGTGATCTGGCATTTGAAAAACTGAGCGACCGCACGGGTGTGTATGCCGAGCCATCAATGCTTACGCGTGCAGCAAGCGAGTTGGAGGATATGGAAAAAATGCTTGTCGCTGCAGAGGCCTTATACGGAACCTATCAATGGGGACGGTATGATGTGATCGTATTACCACCCTCCTTTCCGTTCGGGGGAATGGAAAATCCACGGCTTACGTTTGCCACGCCGACCATTATTGCAGGCGATCGATCGCTCACATCTTTGATCGCACATGAGTTAGCCCACAGCTGGTCGGGCAACTTAGTAACCAATGTGACCTGGAACGACTTCTGGCTCAATGAAGGTTTCACGGTGTATTTTGAACGCCGGATCATGGAGTCGCTTTATGGGAAAGATTACGCTGATATGCTCGCTGTACTGGGTTTTCAAGATTTACAGGAAACCTTGGAAGAGCTTGGCGCTCAATCGGACGATACGAAATTGAAACTGGCGCTAGAAGGCCGTGATGCAGACGATGGCATGAATGACATTGCTTACGAGAAAGGCTATCTGTTCTTAACCTCCATTGAGAAAAAAGTGGGTCGAACAGCGTTTGATGCGTTTGTGAAAGGATATTTCAAAGAGTTTGCATTTAGTTCCATCAGCACGGAGGACTTTGTAAAATACCTGAACCGTCGGTTGAAGCTTTCCGAAGGTGTTGATCTTCTCGCGAACGAATGGATCTATCTACCTGGAATCCCTGCAGGTATTGAGGCTCCTGTATCATTGCGGTTTATGCAAGTAGATGCCGTTCTTAAAAGTTGGACTTCCGGAGAGATTCCTGCTACTGGTTTGGTGGTAAACGGTTGGACCACCCATGAGTGGCTGCAATTTATTCGACACCTGCCTGCCTCACTCACCGACGCTCAGATGAAGGAGCTTGATGCAACGTTTGGATTGACTAAATCTGGTAATTCGGAAATCCAGTTTGCCTGGTTCATGGCCGTCATTCCTAACCACTATGTCACCGCTGACGCTTCCCTAGAGGCATTCCTGCGCCGTGTGGGAAGAAGGAAATTCGTACTCCCGTTATACACAGCTATGCTCAAAGATGAACGTCTTTCTGCACAGGCACGTGCGATTTATAAGGATGCGAGAACCGGTTACCATGCAGTGACGATGCAGTCCTTGGACGAACTCTTTGCAAAAAAATAAACCGTTCGCCCAACCAGACCGCCAAACCCGTAGATTTGCCAAACAGAAACAGAATTTATGAGCTTAGAAACAACCTCTTTTAAAGGGAAACCAGTTGAGTTGCTTGAAGAACTTCCGGGTGTAAATCAGGATGCATTTGACTTCACATTCGTTAAAACCGATTTGAGTGAAAGTAGCCTGTACGATTTTGATGGTAAGGTGAAAGTCCTGATTGCCGTTCCGAGTCTGGATACAGGTATTTGTCAACGCGAAACACGCCAGTTCAATGAACGGTTAAATGATAAGAAAGGCGTTGTAGGCATCGTCGTTTCTAAAGATCTTCCATTTGCCATGAAGCGTTTTTGCGAAACCGAAGGATTGAACAACATTGTGAGTGCATCCGATTTCCGTTACCTGGATTTCACCCGTGAATACGGAACTGAAATGGTAGACGGTCCGTTGAAAGGACTTAGTGCGCGTGCTGTATTTGTGGTCGATCAAAACAACAAGATCCGTTATGTAGAACTTACACCGGATGTTATTGCAGAGCCAGACTACGATAAAGTAATGGCCGCCGTTGATCAACTACTTTGATTTATATAAAACTTCATAAAAAAAGGCGCCCCAATAACCGGAGCGCCTTTTTTTTGGTTGAAAATAAATTTTATCCTACCAGCGAAATATCAAACTGAACCAGATCGATGAATTGCTGAACGCGTTCATCTACTTCTTCCTGACTCAGATTCTGAATGCGTTCGGTTCCGAATTTCTCAACACTGAACGAAGCCATAGCTGATCCGAAAATGATTGCACGCTTGAGATTATCAAACGAGATATCGCGCGTTTCCGCAAGGTATCCGATAAATCCACCTGCAAAGCTATCGCCGGCTCCGGTTGGATCAAATACTTCTTCCAAAGGCAGGGCTGGTGCAAAAAACACCTGATCTTTATTAAACAACAAGGCTCCGTGCTCACCTTTTTTAATGATGAGGTATTTGGGGCCAAAGCCCATAATCTTTTTAGCTGCTTTTACCAAGGAATACTCCCCTGACAACTGACGTGCTTCTTCGTCGTTGATGGTCAAAACGTCCACATTTTTAAGCAGGGACATCAAATCATCCAAGGCGATGTCCATCCAAAAATTCATGGTATCTAGAACCACTAGTTTCGGACGTTTGGTTAAACGATCCAATACCGTTTGCTGAACAGCAGGTGCAAGATTTCCCAACATCAGAAAGTCACAATCCTGAAAATCAGCAGGAATTACCGGATCGAATGTTGCCAGCACGTTGAGTTGCGTATCGAGCGTGTCGCGGCTATTCATATCGTTGTGATAACGGCCACTCCAGAAGAAAGTTTTTTCGCCTTCTTTAATCTGTAAACCATCCGTTTTCACGCCACGTTTCTGAAGCATTCCAATGGCTTCTTGTGGAAAGTCATCGCCCACAACCGAAACAAGGTTAATGTTTTTGGTGAAATAGGAAGCAGCAAGGCTGATGAAAGTTGCAGCACCGCCGACAATCTTATCGGTTTTCCCGAAGGGAGTTTCGATGGCATCAAAAGCCACCGTTCCAATTACTAATAGACTCATGGATTGTATTTATTTTTTGTTTGGATAAACGAGCAATGCTTCCCGAAGGATAATGACTGCACGATTGAGGTCATTCACATTCAGAACGTAACCGATACGTACTTCATCTTTTCCAGCGCCCGGAGTGGAATAAAATCCAGTGGCTGGTGCAAGCATAACGGTTTCATTTTCAAATTGAAAATCTTCCAGCAACCACTGGCAAAAATGATCCGAATCCTGAATAGGCAGTCGGGCCATGGCGTAAAAAGCACCTGTTGGTTTGGGACAGAAAACGCCGGGAATGGTGTTCAAGCCATCCACCATGACATTGCGCCTTGCCACATATTCCTTCACCACATCTTCAAAATAGGAAGCAGGTGTTTCTAGAGCTGCTTCAGAAGCAATCTGTCCAAATGTAGGCGGACTCAAACGTGCCTGGGCAAACTTGAGCGCCGTTTGCATGACGTCGGCATTGCGTGTGACCAATGCTCCGATGCGCGCTCCACACATACTGTAGCGTTTCGAAACAGAATCGATCAGAATCACGTTTTGATCAATGCCTGGCAATTGCATGGCGGAAAAAAACTCGGAACCGTCATAGCAGAATTCGCGGTATACCTCATCGGCAAACAGGTACAGATCGTGACGCAGAATGATGTCGCGTAATTTCTCTAGATCTTCCCGGGAATAGATCATCCCAGTAGGATTGCCAGGATTGGAGATGATGATTGCCTTGGTTTTAGCGGTAATCAGTTTTTCAAAATCCTCGATGGGAGGAAGCTTAAAACCTGTATCAATACTTGTTTTTACGGGCACTACCTTTGCACCTGCCGAACATGCGAAGCTGAGGTAATTGGCGTAAAAAGGTTCTGGAATGATCACTTCATCACCTGGATCCATGCACGTCATGATGGCCATTTGCAGCGCTTCCGAACCACCGGTGGTGATCATGATTTGCTCGTGGTTGACCTCAATGTGATTGGCTTGATAGTAAGCCGCCAATTTCTTTCTGTAGGATTCGAAACCAGCACTGTGGCTATACTCGATTACTTTTAGCGTAGTATTATGAATAGCATTGAGGGCAACTTCCGGGGTTTCAATATCGGGCTGACCGATGTTGAGATGGTAAATTTTAACTCCTCTTTTCTTGGCCGCTTCGGCAAAGGGAACGAGTTTCCGGATGGGTGAGGAAGGCATTGCCTTTCCTTTAGCAGAGATCTGTGGCATAAAACAAAAAACCCCGACAATTAGTCGGGGTGCAAAGATGAAAATTTTTCAGCGTGAAGCCTTATTTTTCCAATGGAGCCATTCCACTTTTCTTTTCCGGCATGCCGGCATCTGCTGGAGGTGGTTCTACGTTTCCTTTGATGTAGATCATTTTCGATCCTGTTTTGTCTTTCGACATGTTCTGAATCGTAAGTGTTACGTTTTTATTGATCGCACCAGAACGTTTTGTGTCATAGCTTACTTTAATGACACCTGTTTTTCCTGGTCCGATTGGTTCTTTTGGCCAGTCAGGAACTGTGCAACCACAGCTTCCGCGTGCATTAGAAATCACAAATGGCTCTTTACCGGTATTCTTGAATTTAAATTCGCTTGTACCGTCAGCACCATTCTTAATTGTGCCATAGTCATGCGTTTCTTTTTCAAACTCGATTGCTGGAGTCCAGTTCTGATCAGTCGAGGCGGGCTGCTGTGCATGGAGAGCGATGAAGCCCATTGCCAGAAACGCCAGTGATAGCAGGGATCGTTTCATTTTGGTGTTCTTTTGAGATTATTGTGAGACAAATTTAGTTTTTTCTTCTTCGTTCTGAAATCTGGCTAAAATTTAAGATTCAAATTAAACCAGATGCTCAGCTTCACTTTTCTAATGGAGGCATTGTTCCAGAACTCTTCGGAGTGACGCTTCCTTTAATGGTTAGTTTAGATGATCCCGTTTTATCGCGGTTTACACCACTTGAAAAGGTTACGGTGACTTCTTTGCTAAATGTACCCGGTCGACCTTCGGAATTGAATCCAACACGGATCTTTCCAGTTTTACCCGGTGCAATGGGTGTTTTGTCAAACTCAGGAGTCGTACATCCACATCCTGCTGTGGCATTGGTTACAACGATAGGTTCTTTTCCAGTGTTCTTGAATTCAAATTCGGTGTTCGCTTTCGGGCCTTCCGGAATTTTACCAAAATCATGTTCGGACTTGGTGAAATTAGCAGTTGGTGTCCAGTTGAGATCTGTCGTTGCAGGTTGCGCAGACAGTGCGATGCTTCCTGTTAGCAACAATAAGGTGAAGATTTTTTTCATAGCAGGGTGTCGTTGAATATCTGAGCGCAATTAACAATTACCAAGCCAAAAAATCAACATGCATAAACCTGCCTAAAAAGAGCGCCATCTCTCCTAAACAGGCTATATCTCCTATACCATGAAATTGGAAATATGTTTCAACGATGATCAGAATGGTGCTCGCAGATGCCATTCGCAGCAATTCAATTTCCCTGCGTGGCAAATTCGCGTATTTTTGCCTCCCCAAGAAATCCTATGGAAATTCCTAAGCAATACACCCCTGCAAGTACTGAAGACAAATGGTATAAACGCTGGATGGAGAGCGGATGCTTTCGTTCTGTTCCAGACGAACGTGAGCCATTCACCATCGTGATCCCACCACCCAATGTAACAGGTGTGCTTCACATGGGACATATGCTCAATAATACCATTCAGGATGTGTTGATTCGTCGTGCGCGCATGCAGGGTAAAAATGCATGTTGGGTTCCGGGTACCGATCATGCTTCCATTGCTACGGAAGCGAAAGTGGTGAGTAAACTACGTGCTGAAGGCATTGAAAAAAGCAGCCTAAGCCGGGAGGAATTCCTAAGCCATGCTTGGGAATGGAAGGAAAAACACGGGGGAATCATTTTGGAACAGTTAAAAAAACTGGGCGCCTCTTGCGATTGGGACAGAACAAAATTCACCATGGATCCTGACCTCAGCGAATCGGTGATTGATGTGTTCATCGATTTACATAACAAAGGATTGGTCTATCGCGGTGTGCGAATGATCAATTGGGATCCGTCGGCACAGACAGCCCTGTCGGATGAAGAGGTTATCTACAAAGAGACTCCTTCGAAACTCTACTTTGTAAAATACACCACCGAAGACGGTTCTGAATCGGTGACGATTGCCACCACCCGCCCCGAAACCATCTTGGGTGATTCGGCTGTATGTGTGCATCCGGAAGATGAACGGTATACACATCTGGTTGGAAAAAAACTATTTGTACCGCTCCTCAACCGGGCGATTCCAATTATTTCGGATACCTATGTGGATCGTGAATTTGGTACCGGAGCGCTCAAAGTAACGCCTGCGCATGATGTAAATGACTACATGCTGGGCATGAAGTACAATTTGCAAGTAATCGATGTCATTGCCAGCAACGGAAGCATGAGTGCCGCTGCAGAATTATACATCGGACAAGATCGTTTTGCGGTGCGAAAGCAGATTGTGAAAGATCTCGAAGCCGCGGGACATTTGGTAAAAACCGAAGATATCATCAATAAAGTTGGTCATTCCGAACGGACTGATGCTGTGATTGAACCACGTCTTTCGCTGCAATGGTTTGTTAAGATGGGCGAAATGGCCCGTCCAGCGCTCGATGCTGTGAATAGCGGTGCCGTGAAATTGCATCCTGCCAAGTTTGTCAATACATACCGGCACTGGATGGAGAATGTCAAAGACTGGTGCATTTCCCGTCAGCTCTGGTGGGGACAACGCATTCCAGCTTGGTACGACGGGCAGGGCGATTTTGTGGTAGCGAAAACAGAAACTGCAGCGCTGGAAGCCTATGCGGCAAAAGGGAAAATAGATACAGCTGGCCAGGTGCACCAGGATGAAGATGTGCTCGATACCTGGTTTTCGAGTTGGTTGTGGCCTATTTCGGTATTTGATCCGTCGTTTGTAAACAAATCCAAGGACGAATGGAATGCTGATCTGAAATACTACTATCCGACTCATGATCTTGTAACGGCACCTGAAATTCTGTTTTTCTGGGTGGCACGTATGGTCATGGCCGGTCTTGAGTATTGTGGTGAAGTGCCCTTTAGTAATGTGTATCTCACCGGTATTGTGCGCGATAAGCAGGGCCGAAAAATGTCCAAATCTTTAGGGAATTCACCCGATCCGATAGATCTTATTCATCAGTATGGCGCCGATGGTGTGCGCATGGGAATGTTGCTGACTTCTCCTGCCGGGAATGATCTGCCTTTTGATGAAAGTCTGTGTGAGCAAGGTCGAAACTTCAACAACAAAATCTGGAATGCTTTCCGCTTGGTAAGCAGTTGGGAAGTGGTGGATACCGAGCAACCGGAAGCATCCAAGCAAGCCATTGTTTGGTTTGGCGAACGCATGAACGAAGAGATCCGGAACATTGAGGATCTGTTTAGTAAATACCGCATTTCAGAAGCCTTGATGAGTTTGTATAAACTCACTTGGGACGATTTCTGTGCCTGGTATTTGGAAGCCGTAAAACCTGCATACCAGCAGCCTATTGACCGGGCAACACTGGAGGCTACGAAGTCCTATTTTGAAGACCTGCTGCGCTTACTGCATCCGTTTACCCCCTTCATCACCGAAGAAATTTGGCATTTTCTGGCAGAGCGCGAAGCTGGAACATACCTGATGATGGATCGTCAGCCCAAAACGGCGGCATTCAACACCGAAACCTTGCAGCAATTTGAGCTGATCCGGGAAACCATTGCGATGGTTCGTAATTTTAGAAATGAAAAAGGTCTCTCTCCGAAAGAGTCTCTAGAGCTAAGTTGCACCAGCCGCAGCGTCGAACATCCATTGCCGTTCCTACCAGTGTTGATGAAACTTGCGAATCTTTCAGCGCTGACGTATGTGACCGAAAAACCAGGCGGTTCGTTTCAGTTGATGGTTGGAACGGATGAGTTTTTTCTGCCGGCAAACGACAGCATGGATCTGGAAGCAGAACGCGAAAAACTGGAAAAAGAACTGGTTTATACCCAGGGCTTTTTGGATTCTGTCTTGAAAAAATTGCAGAATGAACGGTTTATGTCGAATGCCAAACAAGAAATTGTGGATATAGAACGTCGGAAAGAAGCTGATGCTTTGCAAAAGATAAACGCACTTCAATTGCAACTAAAGGCTTTGGAGGAATAAACCAAAAAACGGGTACGTTTTTCATTAAGATTCCCTGAAATGTTTAACTTCATCTTCATGAAAAAATGCTACCCGCTCCTATTTCTCCTCATCACCTCGGTGAACGTGTTTGGACAGATCACCCTGATGAAGGAAGATTATTATGATTTCGACAATGTGTATTACCGGGGAAACCAGAACACAGGTTTGGAAGATGTAGACCTCACATTGAGTACAGGCCCCAATCAAACCTGGGATTTCAGCTGGATTAATCAAACGGTGAATGACACATTGCGCATCAGCAAAGCAGATCTGACACCGTTTTTTAATGAATTCCCGGCATCTGATTACGGTTTGACTTCTACTGGCAGTAATTATTTCTACGAAGAGATCACGAACGATGGCGCGCGCATTTTGGGGAAAGTCAATTATGATATTTTCAACAGTATATACACCGTTTATCGGTTCAATACCCCGCAGTTAACGTTTCCATTTCCGCTCACGTATACCGATAACTATTCATTCACTCAGCAATACAGAGTTCAGTATCCGGCCTATTTCCCAGGTGCTGATTCAATCAGACAATACAATTTCAGCCAGTTTGAAATCGAAGCGGATGCGTGGGGAACACTTATCGTTCCTGCGGGTACATTCGATGTGCTGCGACTGAAACAAACGTCCATCATAACCGACACCATCTTCACTTATACGGATCCGGGTGGCTGGTCGTCCGGTGGCATCAACATCGATACAACCGAAACATTCCTTTTTTATGCAAAAGAAGTTGGATACCGGATTATGACTTTGGCTCAACGAGTAAACGGGGTGAGTAGAAACCTGAGTTATCTCGCCGGATACAATCTTTCGGTTGGCGATGATATACATGCGCATGTGAATGCTATTTTTCCCGTTCCGGCGAATGAGCAGGTGGTTGTAGATGTAAATCAAGCCGGAGAACTTCGCCTGACCGATCTTCAGGGACGAATATTATTACAAAAACC